>NZ_LZMK01000299.1:0-96058 GCF_001665865.1 Nocardia sp. 852002-20019_SCH5090214
AGGCTTCGCGCCCCACCGCAAGACGAGTGTGCCCGTGGTCCCGGCCGGGACCACGGGCACACTCGTCTTGCGGAAGACGGTCAGGAGATGGCGTTGATCGCCGTGCCGAGTTTGGTCTTGAACGAATCCGGGATCGGAATGTAACCGCTTGTGTCCAAACCGGTCTGGCCGTTGTCGGTGGCCGAGGTGAGGAAGGCCTTGACCGCGGTGGCGGTGCTCGCGTCGGAGTACTTCGAGCACACCACCTCGTAGGTGGCCAGCATGATCGGGTAGGCGCCCGGGTCGGTCGGGTTGTAGAAGGAGCTGGTGTCGAGCACCAGATCGTTGCCCTGACCCTTGACCTTGACGCCGGCGACCGCCTTCTGTGCCGAGTCGACGCTCAGATCGACCGGCTTGCCGCCCGCGGCGTCGGTGACGATGCTCGCCATGTGCAGGTTCTGCGCCTTGGCGAACGACCACTCGTTGTAGGTGATCGAGCCGGGAGTACGACCGATCGCCGCCGACGTGCCCTCGTTGCCCTTGGCGCCCTCGCCGACACCACCGGCGAAGCTCTTACCCGCGCCCTTGCCCCAAGCGCCCTTCGACGCCGCGTCGAGGTAGTGCTGGAAGTTGTCGCTGGTGCCCGACTCGTCGCTGCGGAATACGACGTGAACGGGCAGATCCGGGAGTGTGCTCGCGGTGTTGAGCGCCGCGATCGCCGGGTCGTTCCACTTGGTGATCTGGCCGTTGAAGATCTTGGCCGCCGTCGGCCCGTCGAGGGCGAGGTGGTCGACGCCGGGCACGTTGAAGGTGATCGCGATGGGGCCGTACACGGTCGGCAGGTTCCACGCGGGCGAACCACACCGGGCCTGCGCCTTGTCGTACTCGCCCTTGGCCGCGTCGAGCGGGGAGTCCGAGCCGGCGAAATCGGTCTGGCCGCCGAAGAAGTCGTTGAGACCGGCACCGGATCCACTGGAGGTGTAGTCGAGGTTGTGGTCCGGGCAGTTCGTCTGATAGGCTGTGACGAAACGGTCCATCGCGTTCTTCTGGGCAGACGAGCCGCTGGCCTTCAGCGCCTTCTTGCCGCCGCAATCGACGCTGACCTTGCTGATCGCCGCGCCGCCGGGCGCCGCGGAATTGTCGTCGCTGCCGCACGCGCTCAGCGCGAGGACGCCCGCCGCGGCGACGACGCCGAGGAGCGCGCTGCTCTTCTTCACGTTCACTGATCCTCCGGACCTGCTCGGCCGCAACCGGTTGTCCCCGGTGCGGCATATCTCTGCCGTTCCTGCGGAACGTGCACGCCGGGCGGCAGCCGGGCCACCCTTGCCAGAAACTAGGGCAGCCGGATGCACACCGGCTCAGCGGCGGGCAAACGCTCGGTGAACTCGCACTGACGTGCGGTCACGGCGGTCGAGCCGAAATCCTGGCGCGGCGACATCGAGGTGCACGACGGCACGTGGCTCTCGGCACCGCGAGGTAGTCTCACCCGAAACGATGAGGGGGCGGTGGTGTGAGAGATCCGCAGGCAAACCCGGAGTCGTTTGCGCCGCATGGTGCGACGGCCATCGCGGCAGCCATCACAGCGCTGATAGTAGGCCTGCTCGCCGGCATCGCCGGAATCCTGTGGGTTCTCTACACGATCGCCGGAATCGAGGACCAGGCCCGCGAAGCGCCGACCGAGATCAGCCCATCCTCGGACCTGCTCGCCATGGGCATCGTCGCCGCTGTCATCGGACTGGCCTGGATTGTCGGAGGATTCCTGCTGCTGATGTACATGAGGACGGGCCGAGTCCTGTTGATCCTCGCGTCGGGGGCGGCGCTGGTCGGGAGCGTGGTGCAACTTGTCAACAGAGGCTTCGCCTTCTTGTACATGCCGATCGCGGTGAGCCTGCTGATCCTCATCCTGTGCGCGGTTCCGGCAACCGGTCGCTGGATCGTGTCCGAACAACGGGAGCCGAATCCCGATGTGGGACATGACGCGTGATCGGTCGAACGGGCGAAGTCAGCCTGGACGAAGCGACTTCTGTTCGCGCTCGCCGCGCAGCCAGTGGGTCAATGCCTCATAGACTGCCTCGTGATTGAGTAGCGTGAAATGATTCGCGCCGGGTAGGTGCAGACCGTTGTCGTCGTCGAAACCTATCCGGCGGGCGCGATTCCGGCCCGAACCGCTCGTGGTCAGCACCAGACCGTCCCCGATCAAGTGGCCCAGGGGATTTCGCGGGCTGCGAGTTATGGTCGCGGTGACGAAGTAGTGATCGGCGCCCTCGAGGAGTGGGATCTCGCGGATCGCTTTGCGGCGCAACGCATCCGCGTCCACACCGTCCCAGTCTTGATCGACGAGTGAACCATCGCGCAGATCGCGGATGCCCGCACTGCGGCGGCGTAGGAGCCGTCCGAAGGGGCGGGTCTCCGGGACGCGGACCAGTGCTGCGGAGAGGTAATGGACGATTTGCTCGAGCGGTGCTCCCAGATGAGGTGACCCGAGGCAGACCAGCTGGCGCACGTGCCGTACCCAGGAACGTCGCTGCTCGGCGGCGTCGAAACACGCGCTGCGGGCGATGAGCCCGCCCATCGAATGGCCGACCAGCGACAACTGTTCGATCTCGACCGGCCAGTGCTCGGCGAGGCGCTGTAACAGGTCGTTCAGTTGCTGGGCGTTCTCGGAAATGTGCAGACCGCTGTTGTATCGCACCTGAAGGGATGTGCAGCCGAGATCGGCCTCGAGTCGTTCGGCGTAGGTCGGTCTGCCGCCGAGACGCCACGCGTGTTCGGTTTCCGCGAGACCGTGCAGGAAGATCACGACTCGACTGCTCGGGTTCGTGATGTGCTCCACGAGCCGTTCCGGCTCCACCGGGTCGCCGTCGGACCGAAATGCCATGGGCGCGGCCAGAATCGGCCGCTGCTGGGCGAGAGTGTCGCCGATCAACCCCTGCAGGGCCGCGAGCAAGCCGGAGCCGAAAACCGTGCGCGACGGGGTGGGCACCTCGGAGAACGTCGCGGCATGTCCGGCGAGCGTGCCCGCCGCCACCGCGGAACCGCTGACGATCCGGTACACGTTGTCGGCGATGGTGTCGTGTACCACCTGCGCCGGACGTGCGGCCGGGCCGACCCCCAGCCGCACGGCAGCGAAAACGTGATCGGAGACGGCGCGATGTACCGCGGCGATCCCATCGACGGCACCGCCTAGTTCATCGCCGGCCAATCGGGCGAGCGCCTCGATCTCCTCCTGCCGATCGCTCACCCATTCAGTGTATGACTGTCCACTGAAATTGGTCAGCTGCCGTGATTGCTACCGCCCCGCGTGCACGGCCGGACGGCGGTCCGCCCACGGCATGGCGCGCTCGAGATCCCCGGCCAGCGCCAGCAGCGTGGCCTCGTCGCCGTGGCGGCCGGCGAACTGGATGCCGATCGGCAACCCCGCCGCGGATTCGGCCAGCGGCAGCGAGATGGCGGGCATACCGGTGACGTTGAACAGCGCGGTGAAGCTGCCGTAGTCGAAGATGCGGTCGTACCACTCGCGGGCGCTCAGCGAGGCGTCGTCGGCGTCGAGGTGACCCAGCGGGATCGGTGGCGCGCTGGTCGTGGGCGTCAGCAGCACGTCGTAGCGGGTGAGGAAGCCCGCGACCGCGCGGGTGGTCTGGTTGAACACCCGGTCGGCGGCGTAGATGTCGAAGGCGGACAGCGTCTTTCCGTATTCGACGCACGCCAGCGTGGTCGCCTCCAGGTGCTCCCGGCTCGCCTGCACGCCCAGCTGCGCCGAGGCACCCAGGACGGCGTCGGCGAGGAAACTGCACCACGCGTCGAGGTTGGCCTTGTCGAAGGCCGCCACATCGAGTTCCGGCGCGGCCTCCTCGACGATGTGCCCCATCTCGGCCAATCGCTCGGCTACGTGCTTTACCGCGGCCACGCATTCCGGGTCGACGGCGCGACCACCGTCCATCGGGGTCGCGGTGACGGCGATTCGCAGTGGGCGCGAACCGGCGGCGGCGTGCTCGGCGTAGCTGCGCACCGGGCCGGGCAGCAGATAGCGATCGCCGGGCTCGGCGCCGTGCACCGCGTCGAGCAGCCGCGCGCTGTCGCGCACGGTGCGGGTGACGGCGAATTCGATGCCGAGCCCCAGCAGCGGGTCGGCGAAGTCCGGGCCGGGTGTGGTCCGCCCTCGGCTCGGCTTGAGGCCGACCACACCGCACGCGGCGGCGGGGATGCGGATCGAACCGCCGCCGTCGTTGGCGTGCGCCATCGGCAGCGCGCCGCCGGCGACCAGCGCCGCCGAGGCGCCGCTGGAACCGCCGGGGCTGCGGTCGGTGGCCCAGGGGTTGCGGCTCGGTCCGCCGTAGGCGAGGGCTTCGGTGGTGGCATTGAACCCGAACTCCGGGCTGCGGGTGATCGCGCCGATCGCCAAGCCCGCGCGGCGGAACCGCGCCACCAGATGGGTGTCCTCCGGGTGGGCGACACCCGCACCGAACAGTCTGCTGCCGCTGCGGCTCGGCACCCCGCCCGCGTGTGCGATGAGGTCCTTGAGCGCGAACGGCACACCGGCGAACGGACCGGACTCGTCGTAGTCGAGCGGTTTGTCGAAGCGCTCGCCCGCCACGGCGGCCAGTTCGGGCTCGACCGCGTCCAGGGCGGTCGCGGCGGCCGTCCAGACCTCGGCCGCGCTGACCTGACCGTCGCGGATCAGCTCCGCCAGGCCGGTGGCGTCGTGTGCGGCGTATTCGGCGACATCCATGCGATTTTCTCCTCGTGCTTCGCGGGCAGGATGGGCGAAGGGTAGGAGCGAACATCACGGCGCGTATCGGCAGAATTGCGGAGGCGCAATCGCGGACAAGTCGCTAGCCGCGCACCTACCATGACCGCATGAGCGAGTCGGCGGTGCGTGCGCGTCTCGCCGCCGCGCTCGAACTCCGGGACGCGGCGGCCGGATCACCCGGGGGCGAACCCCTCAAACAGCAGGCCGGCCGTCTGCTGTTCGCGCTGCGCCGCGTGGTGCCCTACGACCATGCCGCGCTGTCGATCCCGGACCCGGTGACCGGCGAGCACACCACCTACACCAATTTCGGCTACAGCACCCCGACGTTGGACCTGATCAACGACGCCATGCCGGCCATGGAGCTGTACGACGAACTGCGCGAGACCAGACTCCCGGTACTGCTGCACGACGTGGACGGGCGGCGACGGCGCGGCGTCGTCTTCGACGTCATCCGGCGCAACGGCTTTCGCGACGGGCTCAGCCACTGCCTGTACTCCCCGCACGGCCGCTACCTCGGCTTGCTGAACCTGAGTACCTACACCCCGCTCGACGAGCACACCCTGCCGCTGACCACCCTGGTCTCCGATGCGCTCGCCGCCGCGGTCGATCCGCTGCGCCCGACGAACGGCGGCGCCATCGCGATCGGCGCGGGCGAGGAGGCCCTGCTCATCGATCGCGACGGCACCCCACGCCCGTTGACCGCGGGCGCCCGCACGGACCTGGCCGCCGCCCTGATCGGTCGTGACCGGCCTGCGGCGGTGACGGTGATCCACGGCGCGCAAGTGCACGAGGTCCGCCTGGACGCGGTCCGCGGTGGCACCCTCGTCCGGCACCGCCCCGTGCCGCCGCCGGCGGGACTGACGCTGCGGGAACTCGAAGTGCTGGAACTGCTTTCGCACGGTGCGGCCAACACCGAGATCGCCCGCACCCTGCGGATCGGCGCATCGACGGTCGCCACCCACGTGGAGGCGATCCTGCGCCGCACGGGATCGTCCAACCGGACCGCCGCGGCCGTCTACGCGACACGCCTCGGGCTGTGCCGTTCCGCGTGACCATCAACAGGCGATTTGCCTCCGGCCTATTCCATGGCCCCCACTTCGAACCTGCTCGCTTGCAGGAAGGTGGTAGTCGTGCGAACCTGTTCATCCGTGGGGATCGGACAGCGGATTCGCTGGCAGACACCGGAAGCAGAGCCGGAATCGAACAAGTCTGCGCCGGAGACGGACGCGCCTGTGACATGGCAGGACGTGATCGTCGCCCTGGACCGCCTCGCGCCTGAAATCGCGGCGACCTGCCGCGCGCGGCAGGTCCCGTCCCTCGAGCGATCACTGCTGACCGGACGAGGGTGGCTCCTCGACTTCTATCCCGGTGCGCGCCTGCAGTTGCGGATCGATTGGACCGGCGGCTGGGCATTCATGCACCGCCCCGTCCCTCAACCCGGCGCGTACCGGGCCCTTCCCGGGCATGGAGCGAAGAGGATCTCCAAGAACGATGCTCGTCTCCATTGGGAGAGCAGAGTCGCCAGAGATCCCGCCGCCCGTTCGGATTTCACAGAAGCCGCTCTTCGGGAAAGCTTCCGGAACCAGATCGCGCGCCTGTCGCCGGCGCGAACGCAGTGAGTAGCTCGCCGGCGAGCCATTTCATCGCAGTTCTTCGAAGGTTCGCGCGAACGCCAGTGCCCCGTGCCCATCGGCGACCTGGCGGTCGATCAGATTCTTGACCGGCGCGACCATATCGAGGGCGACGCCGGCATCGCGGCTGGCGCGCACGATCGCGTCCAGCGCCGCCTTCTGGAAGGCCAGATGTTGCCGATCGGTGGTGTAATCCCCGGATTCGATGATCCGTCCGTACTCGGGCAGCGATTGCGACATGGCACTGGCCCATGCGGCGGCGCGATCGGAGAACGCCGCGACCGACTGCCCGGCCGAGGCGACCATGGCCGCACCATGCAGGAATCCGGTGAACATCGTGTACATCCCGGCCAGCAGGGCGAAGTCGTACAGCGAGGCGAGACCGGCGTCCGCGCCGAAATACTCCGCGGTGCCGAGCAATTCGAGAGCTACGCGATGCGCGTCGAATACCGCGCGGGATCCGCTGTAGAGAACCGACGAGCCCGGCCCGCCGATCATCTGCGGGACCGCCATGATGCCGCCGTCGAGATGGTCGATGCCGTGAGCGGCGGCCCAGCGGCCCAGCTCCCGGGCCTCTTCGGGTGCGGTACTGGTGAGATTGATCAGCTGCCGCCCCCGTAGCTGTCCGGCAACCGGGTCCAGCGTGGCATGGACCGAGGCATGGTCGAGCAGCACGGTCACGATGACATCGCTCGCCCGCACCGCGTCGATGATCGAGGATGCGCGGGTGGCGCCCGAGGCGATCAGGTCGGCATCCTTGCCCGCGGTCCGGTTCCACACCGTTGTCGGGTGGCCGCCTCGCACGAACGCCGCGGCCAGTGCGCGGCCCATCGCGCCGAGCCCGAGAACCGTCACTGTCGTCTGTTCCGCCATTGCGGATCAACTCCTTGGAAACTGGGAAACGTTGTGGTCAGCGCGCTGGAATCAACCCTGCGGCAAGGCCGTTCATTCGACAAGTACCTACTATTCGGTCGGATACTTACCAGCAGGTGTGTGACCAGGTAGCGAGGGTGCCGATGGGCGCGAAGAGATCCGGACCATACTTCTGCGGCATCGACGCCGCCATGGACGTGCTCGGCGGCAAGTGGAAACCGCTCATCCTCTGGGAGCTGGAAGCACACGGCGTCCGCCGCTTCGGGGAACTCCGCCGGGGGCTGCCCGGTGTCTCGGAGAAGATGCTCATCCAGCATCTGCGCGAACTCGAGGAAGACGACATCATCGCCCGCAACGTCTTCCCGGAGGTTCCGCCGCGCGTGGAATGCGAACTCACCGAACTGGGTTCGGCGCTGAACGCCGCCCTGGAACCGCTCGGAGCGTGGGGGCGTGCTCGTATCGACCGTATCGGCGCATCGCGAATCCACGGCTGAACGGGCCCTGGTCAGCGACGAGCCGCCGCGCAACGCTGCCGCCGTGGCGGCGAGCGGACCGTGGGTGGCGTCGATCCCGCTACTGCGCGTCGTGGTTCTCGGCGGGGGATAGGGGTCGGGCGTACATGTGGCCGTCGCGGACGCCGAACTCGATGCGGCAAGGGAAGATCGGGACTTCGTCGCCGGCGCGGTGGTGGTGGGTGACGAGCATCGTCATCGCCCAGTCGCGCAGCGGTACAGGCAGTGCGATCGTGGTGCCGTCGCGTAGTCGCAGGTGGGGTTCGCCGCGGCCGAGGGGGTCGGCGATGGTGATGCTGACGATGTCGAGGATCAGGCCGGTGTCGGTCGCGGAGGCGACCACGGGTGGGTCGAGCGCGAGAGCCATATCGGCAACTTAGTCGCGACACCCGTCCGCGATCACGGTGTGCGGCTCGTGTCGGCGCCGGGTTTTTCCTGGTACGTCTGCTGAATCCACGACATGGAAAGCGCCCAGGAAACTAGTTTCGAAGAAACTAGTAAAACTAGTTGCAAAGACACTAGTCTCTGTGACACTATTCGAGATATGAACGCTTCGCTCGCCACCGAATTGACCCCCGGTGCCGTCCGCTCCGAGGACGGCACCCGTATCGGCTATCTGCGCGTCGGACGCGGACCGGCGCTGGTCCTGCTGCACGGCAGCAACCAGTCCGGGCGCAGCCTGACCGGCCTCGCCCTGGCCCTGGCCGACGAATTCACCGTCTACCTGCCCGACCGTCGTGGCCGCGGCGCCTCGGGGCCACATCGGCCCGACCACGGAATCCGCACGGAGGTCGCCGATCTCGCCGCCGTCGTGCAGGAATCCGGCGCCGACATGGTCTTCGGCATCAGCTCCAGTGGCCTGATCGTCCTGGAGGCGGCCCGCACTCTGCCGCAGATCCGCAAGATCGCCCTCTATGAGCCCGCCCTGCTACGCGCCGACGAGACCCGCTACACCGACTGGCTGCCCCGCTTCGACCGGGAAATGGCCGCCGGTAAGGTCGGCGCGGCCCTGATCACCTGCATGTACGGCTTCGATCTGGCCCCCGCGGCGATGCGTGTCATGCCCCGCGGCCTGCTCGCCGCCCTCACCGACAAGGCCATGTCCGCCGAGGACAAGAAATCCGGCCCCGGCGACGTGACCATGCGCGCGCTCGCCCCCACTCTGCGCTGGGATTGCGTCATTCTGGGCCAAATGGCAGGCAGCCTAACCACTTTCGCGAACATCGACCAGGACGTGCTGTTGATGTCCGGTACGAAGAAGGGCCCGCGCTTCCTCATGCCCGCCCTCGACGACCTCGCCGCCACCCTCCCGCACAACCGGCGCGTGACGCTGCCCGGCCTGGACCACGGCTCACCCGCCGACCCCAGCCAGACCAACGGCGGCGGCAACCCCACCGCCGTCGCCCCCTCTCTCCGCGAGTTCTTCGCCCAACCATGACAACCGGCCCCCACGCCCTCGAAAGCGCAACGGACCGAGAACCTTTCGGCTCGCAGAGCGCTACTTCATTCGGAGATCGGGGGAGTGTGGGATTGCCGGTTCCGTCTCACTTCGGTGGTGAGGGCGCGTCGTTCCGGTTTCGGCCGGTCGGTGCGCTCAGTAGGGCGAACACCGCGTCGAGCTGGTCGCGGGCTCGGTCGATTTCGGCTGCGCGGCCGGCGATGTGGTGCAGCAGTGTGCGCTGAAAGATCCCGTCGATGGTGACGTAGACGGTGGCGGGCGTCAGCGCCGGTTCCGTGCCGGAAAGTTCGCAGTAGCGTGAGACGACCCGCCAGATCATCTCCTCCCGGCGGGCCTCGATGTCGAGGACGTCGGCGCGGAACGAGTCGTCGAACAGGCTCTGGTTGCGCAGGTCGTACCAGAGCCGGTGTATCGCCGCGTCGGCCTGGAGGGTCCCGAAGAAGGTCGCGGCGAACTCGGTACGCAGCTGCTCGGCACTCTCGGCCGCCGCGCAGACCTCGTCGTAGCGGGTGACGCAGACGGCCTCGTATTGGCGTACGGCGTGGGCGATCAGGTCGAGTTTGTCGGTGAAGTAGTAGTGGAGTACGCCGTGCGAGTACTCGGAGTTCTGTGCAATCTCGCGCAGGCTCGTGCGCGCGTAACCGAGTTCGGCCAGCGTGTGCAGAGTGGCCCTGGCCAGCTCGTTGCGCCGCGCCTGGAACTTGTCGCGGGCGCGTTCTTCCACGCGGGCTTTGGGGTCGGCGACCTGCGTCACGTTGAGTCCTGTCCGGGTCACGTCATATCTGTCCTGTGAGTGTAGCGGTGCCCGTGCGGCGTCCTTTTGACGAGTGTCCAAGGAAGTCTTGACGTCTGTCAAGAAAAGTCTTGACGAGTGTCAAGATTTCTGTTTACTGTGGCCTGCGACACATCGACTGATGACTGTCTCCCACATCACGCTCGCAAGTTCGCGACGCTTGCGGATCTCGACGAAGAGGTATCGATATGACGAGCTACAACCTGGCCGGACGCACCGCACTGGTGACCGGCGGGGCACAGGGCCTGGGGGCCGGCATGGCTCGAGCGCTCGCGGCGGCGGGCGCCTCGGTGGCGATCGGCGACATCGACGTCGAGGGCGGCCGGCAAGCCGTCGAGGCGCTGCGGAAGGCAGGGGCGAAAGCCGAATTCATCGCGTTCGACGTCACCGACGACGCCGCGTGGGAGGCCGCGACCACCACCACGGTGCAGGCGCTGGGCGGACTGGACATCGTCGTGAACAACGCGGGCGTCGAGGTCACGAACCTGCTGGTCGATCTCGACCCCGTAGCGACATCGAAGATGATGGAGATCAACCTGCTGGGCACCGCCCTCGGTATCAAGCACGCCTTTCGCGCCATGCGCCCCGGCGGTGTGGCGGGCAACGGGGGAGCGGTGGTCAACATCGCGTCGGTGGCGGCGACGATCGCGTTCCCGGGCATCAGCATGTACTCGGCGACAAAATCCGGCATCGACCGCCTCACCAGGGTCGCCGCGGCCGAATCCGGCAAACTCGGCTACGGGGTGCGGGTCAACTGCATCTACCCGGCGCTGACCCCGACCGCCATGGGCAACAAACTCGCCGTCGACTGCGCCGAACTCGGGCTCTTCCGCTCTCCCGAGGCCGCCGCGCAAGCCGTCGCCGAGCTGACGCCGCTCGGCCGCCTCGGCCAGGTCGACGATATGGCCGACGCCGTCGTATTCCTCGTCTCGGACGCGGCGAAATTCATCACCGGAGCGGGCCTCCCCGTCGACGGAGGCATGGGGATGTAGCCCGGATCTTCGACCGTCGCAACAGCTTTCACCGACACCCCCCACCTTCAGAGGAGTTCAGCCATGCCCACCGACAAGCGCGTCGTCGTCTACGGTGCCTCCGGTTACACCGGTCGTCTTATCTGTGAGTATTTGCGCGAGTACAACATTCCGTTCCTCGCCGCCGGTCGCGACCACGGTCGCGTCAAGGCCGCCGTCGAGGCCGTGCCGGGCATCGACACCGTCGACCACGAGATCGTCGAGGTCGAGCACACCACCGCTGCACTGGCCGAGGCATTCCGAGGCGCGGATGTCGTGCTCAACACCGTCGGTCCCTTCGCTCGCTACGGCCACGAAGCAGTGCAAGCCTGCCTGGAGATCGGCGCCCACTACACCGACACCAACGGTGAGCAGAACTGGATGATCGACGCGCAAGACCGGTACAGCGCCGACTTCGCCTCGCGCGGACTGCTTCTCACGCCCGGCTTGGCGCAGATGTACTCGATCGGTGAGATCGCCGCGAACATCTGCCTGGAGAATCCCGGCCTCGACACCCTCGACATCCAGGTGTTCTGGAAGGGCCATCCCACCGTGGCCTCGACCAACACCATCCTCACCAACGCGGCCTTCGCCAAGGCGTACTACCTGGAACAGAACGAGTACGTCGAATGGCCTCCCGAGGAGGGGCTCTACACCGTCAGCGTGCCGGGACAGCACGAACTCGGCCTGGCGCTGCCCTGGGGCGGCACCTCACACCCGGTGTGGTTCAAGAACGATCCACGCGTCGCCAACGCCCGCGCGCTGGGTGGGGTGTTCAATCGTCCACTGATGCAGGGTGTTCCGGTGTTGGTGGCCGCGGCGTTGCAGCAGATGGAAGGTAAGTCGGAGGAGGAGAAGTACCGGATCATCGACGAGCAGTCGGCAGCGATTCGCAGCGAGATGCCGCCGCGGGAGAACCCCCGGATCAACACCTCTTTGGACTCGGTGTACGCCTCCGGTCCGCTCGGGCGCGCACACTGCGTGATCCACGGCAACTGCAACTACAAGCAGACGGCCCTGCTCAACGCGCACGCCGCCGCCGAACTGCTGCAGGGCCCACCGCGGCGCGTCGGATTCGCTTCCAGCTGCCAGGCTTTCGGGCACCGGGAACTGCTCGGGACGCTACGCGCGTTCGGGCTCGTGCTCGATCCCATCGTCAGCGTGCACCGCTGAGGTCCACGATGCGTCTCGCAGATTATCTCGACAAAGGTGCGTCGCTCGGTCGTGGGGAACCCTGCCTCACGACCGGCGGCGTGACCGCCAGCTACGGCGAGGTCCAGGATCGATCCGTCCGCATCGCGGGTGCGCTGCAGCACACCGGGATCGAGGCGGGCGACCGGGTGGCGGTGCTGTCGGCCAACGACCCCCTCGCACTCACCTGCGTATTCGGCATATCGCGGGCGGGCGCGGTGTGGTGCCCGGTCAATCCCCGCAACGAGGCCGACGAGAACCGCCAGCTGTTCGACCTGTTCGGATGCCGGCTGCTGTTCTTCCAGGAGAAGTTCGCCGGGCTCGTCGACCGGATCCGCGGCCACCTGCCCCGCCTGGAATGGCTCGTCTGTCTCGACGGCGAATTCGAGTGGGCGATGCGCTACGACGACTGGCTCGCCGAGCATCTCGCGCAACCCGACGAGACGCGCCGGCCGGAGGGCGGCCTGTGCATGCTGGCCGGCACCGGTGGCACCACGGGGCGGCCGAAGGGTGTGCGGCTCACCGAGGACAACATGATGACCTCGACGGCGCTGACGTTGATGAGCTACCCGTTCGGCGACCGGCCGCGCTACCTCGCGCTCGCGCCGTTGACGCATTCCGCCGGCGTGCTGACCTTTCCGATCCTGAGCCTCGGCGGCGAAGTCGTGATCATGCCGGCGCCCGACATCGGCGAATTCCTCGCGTCGATCGAGCGGCATCGCATTACCCACGCCTTCCTCCCGCCGACCGTTGTCTACGGCGTCCTCGACCATCCCGACCTCGACAGCCGCGACCTCGGATCACTGCGCTGCCTGTGGTACGGCGCGGCTCCCATGTCGCCGACCCGGCTCGAAGAGGCCCTGCATCGGATCGGACCCGTTCTCGGTCAGCTGTTCGGGCAGACCGAGGCCCCGAACATGATCTCCACGCTGGCACCGGCCGACCACTTCCGCCCGGACGGATCGGTGGCGACCGAGCGTCTCACGTCGGCGGGCCGGCCGACGCCGTTGACCACCGTCGCCATCATGGACGCGGTGGGCACACTGCTTCCGCGCGGAGAGCGCGGCGAGATCGTCGTCCGCGGACCGCTGGTGATGGACGGCTATCACGAAAACCCCACGGCGACAGCGGAGGTCAGCGCCTTCGGATGGCATCACACGGGTGATATCGGTTATCTGGACGACGACGGCTTCCTGTTCGTGGTCGACCGTGCGAAGGACATGATCATCACCGGCGGGTTCAACGTCTATTCGGCGGAAGTGGAGCAGGCCCTGTCGGCACATCCCGCGGTCAAGGATTCGGCGGTGGTCGGTCTCCCCGATGCCAAGTGGGGCGAACGCGTCACCGCCGCAATCGAACTCCGCGCCGGCCACGACACCGCAGGCGACGACATCATCGCCTTCGTCAAGCAACGGATCGGAAGTGTGAAGGCGCCCAAGGACATCGAGATCTGGAATGAGCTGCCTCGCTCGAAGGTGGGCAAGATCCTCAAAAACGAGGTCCGCGCGAAGATGCTGGAGATGCGGACACCGTGAGCCCATTCGACACGGCCGACGTACTGGGGGTGTGAGGTACGCATCGCGGGCCCGACGTGCAATGGCTCAACGGCCGTGGCCCGAACCCGAGCTCGTAGGCAGTGACCTTCGACCATGTGGTGACTACGGCACGTCGTGGTGTTCGTCGACGGATAGTGGGCGAGCATACATGTGGCCATCGCGGACGCCGAACTCGATGCGGCAGGGGAAAACCGGGACTTCGGCGTCGGCGCGGTGATGGTGGGTGACGAGCATCGTCATCGCCCAGTCGCGGAGTGATACGGGCAGGATGATCGTGGTCCCGTCGCGTAGTCGCAGTTGGGGCTCGCCGCGGCCGAGGGGGTCGGCGATGGTGATGCCGACGATGTCGAGGATCAGGCCGGTGTCGGTCGCGGAGGCGACCACGGGTGGGTCGAGCGCGAGAACCATATCGGCAACTTAGCCGCAACACCTGTCGCGAATACTGTGCGGCTCGTGTCGCGTCGGGGTCTTCCCGGCAGGTCTACCGTGGACGGGTATGGCGAGCAGGGAGATCACAGTATCGGTGGCGCTGGACGACACCGACTGGGACGCGTTGTGCGAGGCCGCCGATCAGGCGGGCATGAGCGTGCCCGACTATCTCGATTGGGCGGTGCGGCTGGTCACGCTGCACGCCCGCTCGCGCCGCGATCTGCGTCCCGATCCCGCCGGTCCGCCGCCGCGGCGCAGCCGCACGGATTCCGGTGAGGATTCCGGGAGCACGGCGTGGACGGACACCTTCGCCGAGCGCCTGCATCAGCGGGCAGAACAATTCCGCAACGACTGACCTCGCGCGGCGAGCCTGCGCCGCGAAAATGCGCACGTCGGTGACGGCCGCGTGAGCGATTCGTCTCCCGTGGCCATGTGCTTACCAGGGTGCAGGTGAGCGTCACCGATGCGACGTTCTGCATGCCGACGCACACGACCGCGACCGTTGTGATGTCGCCGCAGGGTGATCCGGTGGTGTCGATGGCGACCACGCCCCGGGTCGTCGAGAAGGTCTCTCAGCTGCTGCGCCATCGCCATGTACTCGCGTCGAACTCCTTCCGCTCGCCGCTCGGCTACCCCGCGGCCTCGTTTACATCTCACGTACGCACCGGTGGCGGTTCAGGCAGGACTATCGGCCGACGCCCGGCTGGGCTCTCGTATGTGTGGCTACGCGCGACATCACCGATACCGCGATCGACCGGACAGAGCGGTTCGCCCCTGGTTTCCGCGGTGTCGTCGGTTGCAGAAATGGCGGTAGTCGTGCGAGCGTTTTCATCCGTGGGGATCGGACAGCGGCTTCCCTGGCAGACACCGAAAACAGAGCCGCAATCGAACAAGTCTGCGTCGGAGACCGATGTGCCTGTGGCATGGCACGACGTGATCATTGCTCTCGACCGCCTCGCGCCTGAAATTGCGGCAACCTGCCGCGCGCGGCAGGTCCCGTCCCGCGAGCGATCACTGCTGACGGGACGGGGGTGGCTGCTCGACTTCTATCCGAGTGCGCGCCTGCAGCTGCGGATCGATTGGACTGGCGGCTGGGCATTCATGCACCGCCCCGTCCCTCGACCCGGCGCGTACCGGGCCCTTCCCGGGCATGGAGCGAAGAAGATCTCCAAGAACGATGCTCGTCTCCATTGGGAGACCCGAGTAGCCAGAGATCCCGCAGTCCGCTCGGAGTTCACGGAGACTGCCCTTCGGGAAAGCTTCCGGAATCAGCTCGCACGCCTGTCGTCGGCCAGAACGTACTGAGTACGCAATATCTCATCGGCCCGTTCCACCTCCGCAATTCGCTTCTTCGACGGCGGGGCAGATGCCTGCCGACTGTCGGTCGCCGGGCGCGGGGCACTCGTCGACCACGTTGATCGCCGCTGGAGGCGTGGTTCGGTCGTGTCGCGCCATCAGGGGGTGTGTGGACCCGGTTCGCCTCGAGTTGCGTTGCGCTGCCCGGTAATCCATGTACGGGCTGTGGCGCCGCCTCGGCTGACATGACGATGCCGGGCACCGGACGGTCGATGACGAGGCGGCGCCGATTCGGGTGCTACCCGTGGATGCTCAGCGACCCGCGCTCATTCCGGGGTAGAACGGGTCGACCTGCATGCAGGGCACGGGTTCGGCTTCGGCGGGGGTGAGGGCGTTTTTCACGTAGCGCCAGGCGCGTTCGCTGTAGGCGATGGCGAGGTGCTCGGACAGATCCTGCGGGCAGCCGTCCTGCAGAAGGATATTCGTGACATTCGGTCCGTCGAGGAAGCCGTTGGTGTAGGGGGTGGCGATCTCGTCGTATTTGGAGACGATCGTCGTGTAGTGCGGGCCCGGCCGGGTATCGCCGTTGCCGTATACCTGCTGGACCAGATCCGAATACTGGGTCTGCTGTGCGAAGGCGGGCAGGAGGGCGGCGAAGATCTGGTACGCCATCTCGCCGAACGGCGGGATGAAATAGCGGACGTAGGTGAGCATGTCGCCGGTCGAACCGTGATTGCCGGGTGCGAGGCCGATCATCTTGTCGACCTTGGTGTCTCCGCCGAGGAAGTCGATGTAGTAGTGCGGGAGCAGTCCGCCGCCCTGTGACCATCCGACCAGGTCGACCTTGTGTGCTCCGGTCTGGTTCAGGATGCGGTCGACCTGGCGTGCGACCTCCTCGGCCGAACTACGGATGTCGGCCAGTCCCTGCACCGGCGAGGATGGGAGCGGCGTGATGTTGCCGTAATTGAAGGTGTAGACGCAGTAGCCGTTATCGGCGAGATACGGCGCCCCGGCGTTGTATGCCCACTGGGTGGTGGCGGTGGCGTTGAGCAGGACCACGGGGTTCGGGTGCTGCGGGGTGAGTCGGCAGTTCGGGTCGTTGGCACCTGCCGGATGCCAGTGTGCGTCGAGTGTCTGATCGAGCATTGTCGGGATGGCGGCCCGGAAATCCCACTGCACCGGATAGGAGGGTTCCGCCCCCGCATTCGGTGCCATCGCCGCCGCTGCCAGTAGCGCCACCACCGTTGTCCATAACCCTCTGACGAGCGTCCGCATCCCTCTGATCCTCCGAAAAGTCTTGTCCACGTGCTGAAGCCGCATCTGGCAACGTGCGGAGCCAGAATGTTACGTGCGGGGCGCACGCGCCGTGGTGGCTTTCGATGGAAAGGCTGAATGAGCCCGGTCAGGGCATCGGGGTGGTGACGATGGGGGCGATCACGCGCCGGGCGAGGTCGCGAGCCACGTCATCGTCGTCGAGGTCGTGGCCGGCGGGCGGCAGCAGGAGATACCCCATCGTGAGCCGGATGATCGCGTCGGCCCGCAGGTCGGGATCGCCGGGCGGCAGGGTGCCCTCGGCCTGGCCGGCGTGGATGCGGGCGACGATGAAACGGTGCCCGATCTCCATCGGGGACGGATCGCCGGCGGTGAGCATGGTGAGCAGTTCGGCGCTGTGCGGCGTGCCGGTGTCGTTCGCGACAAGTTGCCGGCGCAGGCGCAGACAGGCGACGAAAGCTTCGGCGATCCGCTCGGTGGGATCGGTGACGGTGAGGAATGTCGAGGTGATCTGCGCGAGGAAGCCGTGCAGCGTGTGCGCGACGGCCTCCTCGAAAAGCGCGTCGCGCCCGCCGAATCGCCGGAACAGGGTGGCGCGGCTCATTCCGGAGCGGGCCGCGACATCGTCCATCGTCGCCGCCTGAGTGCCGCGTTCGGCGAGTGCCCGCAGTGCCGCCTCGTACACCCGCGCGACCTCGGGGCCGACAGGGGCATGGCTGACAGCCTTTCCGATCGCGCGGCCGAACAGGCTTGTCAGCGGAACGGAGGAGCGAGGCATTCGCCCATTGTCCCACCTGAGACTTTCGTGCTACCAATAGTCTCATGAGTGAGGCGGAGGCTGCGCTGGAGCGGCCGGCAGCGGACGAGGAGCTCGTGCCCTTGGGGCCGGACTCGGTGGCATGGTCGGTGTTCGGCGAAATGACGTTCGTGCTGGGCGCCTCGCGCCGTCTGCTGATCGACGTCGCCCATCCGGTGGTCGCCACCGGGGTCCGGGAATTCTCGGTGTTCGAGTCCGATCCGTACGGTCGCGCCGAACGGACGCTGGACATGATCATGGGCGTCGTCTACGGGCAGGACGATGCCTTGGCCACCGCCCGGAAACTGCGCGATCTGCATCGGAACATCAAGGGGCGCAACCCCGATGGTTCGCGCTGGAGTTCGCTGAATCCGGAGGCCTTCCACTGGGTGCACGCCAGCCTGGTGCACGGCGTGTACACCCAGCAGAAAGTGCTGGGGCGCGGGTGGCGGCCCGGCGAGGTCGAACAGTTCTACCTGGAAATGCGCCGGGTCGGCAGGCTTTACGGCGTACGTGCGCAGGATATGCCTCCCGACTGGGCCGCGTTCTGCGCTTGGTTCGACCGGATGACGGCCACGACGCTGGAACGGTCCGACATCACCGACCGGGTGCTGGCCGTGGTCGGTAGCCCGAAACCGCCGCCGATGATCCCGGTGCTGCGCCACGCGATGGTCTGGAACTACACCGTGCGTCCGATCGCGGGCCGGGTGCTGACACTGATCACCGCCGGCCTGCTGACGCCCGAACTGCGCGATCTGCTCGGGGTGCGGTGGACGGGCGGCCGGCGAATCACGTTCGGCGCCTTGGCCGCACTCTCGCGCACCGTCCTACCGCGGCTGCCGCGGATCGTCCGGCAGGTCCCGCAGGCGCGACGCGCCGTGCGGCGCGCGCGACAGGCACACCGTGCGGTCGCGGCGTAGTCGGGCGGGCCGGCCCGCGGACTCGCGACATCGGTCCGCGCCTGCCGTCTCCGCTCCCGGCCGAGTGGAGGAGCGGCAGGTCCGCAGCGCCGACGGCGCTCGGATACATGTGGAGATCCACGGCCCCGCGGGCGCGCCCACGATCGTGCTCGCGCACGGCGTGCTGTGCGCGCTGGGCTTCTGGCGTAACCAGATCGCGGCGTTGTCCGGCGAGTATCGAGTGGTGGCCTTCGACCATCGCGGGCACGGTCGCAGCGAATCGCCGCGTCGTGGCCGCTACACCCTCGATCACCTCGCCGACGATCTACATGCGGTGCTGTCCGCCACCGTCCCGGCCGACCGTCCCGCTGTGCTCGCCGGACACTCCCTCGGTGGTATCGCCGTCATGGCTTGGGCGAACCGGTATCCGGACGAGGTCGCCATCCGTACCCGCGCGGTCGCCCTGGTGAACACCACGCCCGGCGAGATCCTCGACAACGTGATGTTCCTGCGTGGCCCGCAACGGCTACTCGGCGCCCGCCTCCGCGTGGCGCGCACGGTTGTGCCGCTGGCCGGGCTTCCGCTGCCGCGCCGGATGCCGGTGCGCCGGCGCTTGCTGTCCTACATCGCGCTCGCGCCGGTCGCCGCGCAGCGCGTCGGACGCGAGCTGGATCGCATGATCGCCGCCACATCCGCGCGCGGCCGAGGTGGCTACGGAGCCATGCTGGTGAATCTCGTAACCGTGCTCGATCCGAGCTCGCTCACCGTCCCCACCCTGGTCATCGCCGGCAGTAGGGACAAGATCGCCCCGCCCGCCCGGTCGCGGGTGATCGCCTCGGCGCTGCCCCGGCTGATCGAACTCCGCGAATTCGACACCGGACATTGCGGGCCGCTCGAGTGTGCCGACGAGATCACCGCGGCATTGCGTGAACTCGCCGCCTACCCGGGCGAATCCGTTGCGCCGCGACGTGATGGACTCGACGAGTGGGTCGTCGGATAAATCACTGTCCGGCACCGGTGACGTGCGGGCCGGCCGCCGTCGGGTCGAGTCTGCGATCGAGCCTCGGGACAATGGAGCAGGTAATGCGGTGGGTGTGTAAGTGGTGACGGGGGCGGCGTCCGGAATGGGCCGGGCGGCGGCGGAGCAGTTGCGCGAGCGGGGCCATACGGTGGTCGGCGTCGATTGAAGGACGCACAAGTGCTCGCCGATTTGCCGACAGCGGCCGGGCGCCGCGCCGCGATCGACGGTGTGCTCGCGGAGGTGGACGGGCGCCTCGACGGCGCGATCCTCGCGGCGGGGGTCGGGCCGTCGCCGGGGACGGACCGGCCGCGGCTGATCTTCGAGGTGAACTACTTCGGCGTTGTCGAACTGCTCGATGGTTGGCGCTCGGCGCTGGCGGGTGCGGATGAGGCGAAAGTTGTAGTGTTCGGAAGCAATTCGACGACCACCACCCCGTTGGTCCCGCGTCGGGCCATTCGTGCACTGCTGGCGGGAGACATCGAGAAGGCGCTGCGGGCCTTGCGGATCTTCGGTCGGAACGCGCCGTCGATCGCGTACGGCACGTCGTGCGCCGTGGTTCCCGTGGCGGCGCGCGTGTACTCGAACCCGATCCCATGGTGGCCGCGCGTCACGTCGGTTTGCTACTCCAGTTGCAGGGCACCACGATTCGGGATGTCTACGAGGCGCGGATGGTGACCGAACCGGTCTGTGCCCGGATGCTCGCCGAGCGGCGGACCGAACAAGATCTCGCCGATCTGCAGACGGTGCTCGACCGATTGCGTGCGATCGTCGAGGCCGGCTTCGAGGCGATTCCCGACGTATCCACCTGGTCCTCGGCGAGTTATCGCTTCCACGAGCTGATCATGCAGCGGTGCGGGAACAAGACGCTGGCCGTCCAGGGCGCGGTCCTCGCCGATATCGTCGACACCCATGTCCAGCAGTCACTGGCGAAGGAGCTGGGCAGGAAAGGGAATATGCCCGAACGCTTCGGGAAGACCTTGCGTTCCTTCGCCAAGACCATAAAGCTCATCGAGGCCGGTGACGGTGATGCCGTCGAAAAGCATTGGCGCAAACATATGGAAGTCGCCGCGACCTACTTCTTCTCCAGCGATGCGGAGAATACTCCGGTAATCGATCTCTTCGGCTGATATGCGGCCTCGGCCGGTGAATCTGCGGGCGGCGTAGCCGACGGATTCATCGGCCGTTTTTGTCCGATTCGCGTGCTGCAAAGAACCGATTTGAGAGTGATAAAGGCATTCTTTCCCTGTCTCATCGCAGCGGTGATACTGTTCCTGAACTATGAGTCTCACGCCGGTTCGTTCGCTGCTGATGGGCGCCCTCGTCGGCCAGCCCGTCGAGGTGGACGCGACCGACGCCGCCATCCTCGAAGCCACGATCGGGTGCCTGAGCCATCACGGTCTGGAACGCATGACCGTCGCCGATGTGGCCGCGTCGGCCGGAGTCGGACGTGCCACCGTCTTCCGTCGCTTCGCGACCAAAGAGGAACTCGTCCAGCGGGCCTTCGCCTGGGAACTCGGTCACATCGTCGAGGCGTTCCACGCGGCGATCGACGCGATCGAGGATCCGCTCGACCGGGCGGTCGAATGGATAGTGGAGGCGATTCGGGTCGTGCGCACTCATCCCGTGGCACGACGGCTCGTCGACGACAAGGCCGGACTGCCGTTGCTGAACGACCCGCAGATCGCGGACATGCTGATCACGTCGGTCGGTAACGAGCTCGACCTCACCGCCCGGCGCGCCGGGGTCGTCTTCGACACCGAGGTGGCCGCCGAGATGATCGTCCGTTTCTTCGGCAGCGTGTGGCTCACTCCCGCCCTGGGCACGGCCACCGCCACCGAGGACGGAGTGCGCCGGTTCGCGCGAACCATGCTGTCCTTTCTGACCGTTGCGCCGGTGCCGGAAGGCGGCTGATACCGAGCCGGAACGCCGCTGGCACCGCGCCCCCACGAGAATCGCCTTCAACGTCGAGGAGCATCCGACCATGAACGACATCACGTCCCGCCACCGGCCTCGGCCTGCGCTGAGGGTCAATGCACAACTGTCTCGCTCGGGAAGAAGCGAGTCCCACTCGGCCTGAACGCGAGCCGTCCGTCACCAGCGATCGAACCGCCGGCACAGCCCGGCATTCGGCGCCGGTTCAGCATGCCCTCGATGCTTCGTACGAAGGAACCCACCCGATGACCCCGTCACCCGCGACGGACCCCGTTCCGGCCCACCCGCCGGGGCGCGACCAGGACCATCACTCGAGCGGGGCCGAACCGCGTGACCAGCCGCCCGTCCGCGCGGGCGCACGTTTCACCGCCCGGACGGCCGACGCCACCCGCACCCTCGGCAGACTTTTCCGGCTCGGATTCCGCGCCTCCGCGTTCACCGTCGCCGATATCTGCCGCGGCCGGTTTCCCTTGCGGGACACGGTGGTTCAGGGCTGGTTCTTCGTCTCGGTGTCCGCCCTTCCGGCGGTGCTGGTCGCGCTTCCGCTCGGCGTGGTCATCGCCGTGCAGGTCGGCAGTATGACCGACAATGTCGGGGCCAACTCGATGGCCGGCGCGGTCGGCGGCATGGGCGTGATGCAGCAGATTGCCCCGCTGGCCGCCGCGCTGCTGGTCGGCGGCGCCGGGGGCTCGGCGATCGCGGCAGATCTGGCTTCCCGCACCATCCGCGAGGAAATCGATGCCCTGCGGACGATGGGCGTCGACCCGCATCGGCGTCTGGTCGCCCCGCGAATCCTGGCCATGGTCGTGGTGGCGCCCATGCTGTCGGTGCTGATCATCCTGATGAGCATCGTCGCGAGCTTCGCGGTCGCCGCGCTGGGCCAGGGAGTGGCGCCCGGTTCTTACTGGCTGTCCTTCGGCAGCTTCGCCTCGGTCACCGACCTCCTGGTCTGTCTCGGCAAGGCGGCGGTGTTCGGCTATGTGGTGGCGGTGATCTCCAGCCACCGCGGGCTCGAGGCCGAGGGCGGCCCGAAAGGGGTCGCCGACAGTGTCAACGCCGCCGTGGTTCTCGGCATCCTCGCCTGCATGGTCGTGAACCTCGTCATCACCCAGATCGTCCTGATGTTCGTACCCATGAGGTTTCTGTGATGTCCCAGCTCCCCGCCGGCACCGTAGATACGCCGGCTCGATACCGCCCGTGGTTACTGCGCTGGCTACGATATTCCGAGCGCCTGTGGGATCCTCTCGAATCCTTCGGCCATCACCTGCACTTCGTGATGTCGGCAGTTGCGGGCATCGGTCACGCGTTGCGGATGAACCGCCGCCAGACCGTCGCGATATTCACCGATCTGACGTGGGGTAACGGTCGCGCGGTCATCATCGGCGGCGGAGTTGCCCCGGTTTTGGCCGTCATGGGCGTCGTGGCGGGCGGGATGGTCGGCATCGTCGGCTTCTCCGCTCTCGACATGCTCGGTATGGGGCCGCTCGCCGGCGCAATGTCGGCGCTCGCCAATCCTCGGGAGCTCGCCCCGCTGATCGCCGCCATCGGTTTCGCCGCGCAGGCCGGATGCCGGATCACCGCCGAGGTGGGCGCGATGCGCATCTCCGAGGAGATCGACGCCCTCGAAGCCCAGGCTATCCGGCCGATCCCGTACGTTGTCTCCACCCGGCTGATCGCCGCCGTGGGCGCGGTCGTCCCGTCGTATCTCATCGCGCTGGCCCTGGGCTTCGCGACCACCGGCGCGACCGTCACCCTCGTGGAGGGACAGGCCGCGGGCGCCTACGAGCACTACTTCCACATGTTCACCGAGCCGATCGACCTGATCTATTCACTGATCAAGGTCGTGGTGTTCGTCCTCGTCGTCACCCTCGTCCATGCCTACGAGGGGTTCCATGCCACCGGCGGACCGGAAGGAGTCGGAATCGCCTCCGGCCGGGCGATCCGCGCCAGCCTGGTGATGATCGTGACCACCGACATGATGCTGACCCTGTGCATGTGGGGCTTCGACGCGACCATCAGTTTCGCGGGGTGAGCAGACGATGAGCAGAGCAGCACAGTTCTCGGTGCATGGACCGGGCCGATGGGGTCTGCGACTCCGGGGCGTCGTCGTCATCGTGGTCGTCGCGCTGATTCTCGTCCTGGCGTGGCGGGTCACCCAGCCCGATCGCGCTGGGCAGATCCAATTCTCGGTCGAGGCAGCCGACCTCGGCGACGGAGTGTCCACCGATACCACGGTGCGCTTGCGGGGTATGTCGATCGGGTCGGTGGTCGGGGTGCAGGCGCGGGGGCCGCACCGGCAGCGGGTCACCGTCAGCGTCGACGCCGACCCCCTGCGGGAACTGTCCACCTCGATGAATACCCGCTTCGTTTCCTCGAACCTCTTCGGGTCGACAGCATTCGAACTGATCCCCATGCCCGGCGGCCGGCCCATCCGTCCGAACGCCGTGCTGCAACTCGGTGATGTCGGGGACTACACGGTCACCACCGTGATGCGGAATTCGGGCCGGCTGCTGTTGGATGTCGTGACCGATCAGCTGTCGACGTCGATAGACAATGCCGCCCAACTCACCGAGGAGATGGCGCCGATGCTCGCCTCGGCGCTGCTGGTCGTGCGAGCCTCGGCACGAGCCCGCGACATGTCCCTGAGCGAACTGCTTCCACACCTTGCCGACGTGTCCGAGGGTATGGCGGCGTTCACCCCCTCGGCACTGAACATCCTGCACTCGCTCGCGGCGGTGGAGGAACTGGACGACGACTTCCGCGCTCGGCAGGCGAGCGCCACCATCACCGAGGTATCGAATCTGGTGATGGCACTGTCCGGCCAGGTGGTCGGCGCCCTCGGCTCGACCTCGGAGACGGTCGACATGCTGCTGGATCTGCTCATCCCGCTGAATCGGTCCCTGAAAAACGTAACGCCCGAACAGGTTTCGCGGCTGATCGGCGGCCTCGACGGGGCTCTGCATCGAGAGGGCGACAAGGTGGTGCTCGGAGTCGACGCACTCGTGCGAACCTTTCCGGCGTTCCGGGTTCCGCTCGACGCCACCGGCGGAGGTGCGCGATGAAGACACCACGCCAGGCCGCCGCCCGACTCGCCCTGCTCGCGGGTGTCGTCGTCGTGATCATCGTCCTCATCGTCCAGGCCATTCAACGACCGGTCGGCGGATCCACCACGGCGTATCGCGCCCAGTTCGGGGATGTCTTCGGACTGAAGCCGAATGCCGACGTGCGGCTGCGCGGCGTGCAGATCGGCAAGGTGACCGGTATCGAGGTGTCGGACCAGGGGCGCGCGATCGTCGAATTCACGGTGCGTGACGAATACCGGCTGCGCGCGCCCGACCGGGTCGCGATCAAATTCCAGAATCTGACCGGGCAGCGCTATATGGAACTGCAGCGCAGCGACGAGAAGGCGCCGCTGCTCGATCCGCACGAACTATTCACCCACACGGTGGATTCGTTCGACATCACCACCTTGTTCAACGGGCTCGAACCGCTGCTGCGCGACGCCGATCCCGCCGTTTACAACCGGTTGGCCACCAACGTCGCGGCTCTGATCGACGGCACCGAGAACAGCGTCACTCCGGTCATGCGCGATATCGCCACACTGGCGAGGTGCGCCGGCGATCGCAGCGCGCTGATGAGCACCATCCTCGACAATCTCGAATCCCTGTCGGATCGCTTGCAGGGCCGGTCCCAGAATCTGGAGAACATTCTGCAGGTCTTCCACTCCATCTTCGCCCCGATGGTGGCCCGGATGAGCGAACTTGCCGCTCTGGTCAAGAACGGCGCACTGGAAATGTCGGAGGTCTCGCAGCTCGTCGATTCCCTGTCGCAGCTGGGTCTCGGCGCGAGCGACCGCAACGACGAATTCACCCGGCGTGTTTCGGAAGTGATTCCCGACCCGGGTACCGCACTGCGGACGCTGTCGGTTCTGCCCGGAGTCTTCGCCGGGCTCAACGCCCTCATTCCCGGAACCGACCCGAGTCGGCAGTGCAGCAACGGCACGGTGTCATTGCCTGTCACCGCCGATGTCCTCGTCGAAGGCCGGCAGCTCGTCGTCTGTAAGGGAGGTGGCCGATGAGTCTGCGTCGCCTGAGTCTGCCGCGCCGCCTTCCCGCATTCGACTTCGGAGCCGAAGACGTCGGCCCGCGCGGCCAAATGCGCTGGGCGCTCGGCGGACTCGCCGTGTTCGCTGTGATCGCCGGAATCGTGCTGGCGTTGTACCTGCGCCCGCCGGGGACCTCCAGCTACCACCTGGAACTGCCGGAGTCGGGTGGTCTCGTGGCCGGCGACGATGTCCGCATCGCAGGTGTACCTGTCGGAAGTGTCCGATCCATGACCCTCGCCGATCATCACGTCGATGTGACGTTCACCGTCCGATCGCGTTACCGGCTCGGGGATCTCACCTCCGTGTCGATCCGGATGCTGACGCCCATCGGGGGCTTCTATCTGGCCGTTCACCCCGAGGGAAGCAAACCGCTGACCGGCAGCATTCCGGCCGAACGGGCGACATTGCCGTTCCTGCTCGGCAACCTCTACGAAAAGTCCGACGCCGTGGTGACCCGTCTCGACCCCAATGCGCTACGCACCGCACTGGACAAAGCGGCCGCAGTCCTGACGGAGTCACCGGGAGCGGTCCGATCCACGGTCGAAGATCTGGAATCGGTGGCCACCGTGCTGTCGAAGCAGAAGACTCAGATCGAGAATCTGCTCGCACTTTCCGACGAGTACCTGCGTACGGCCGACGACAACAAGGATCTGGCCGTCGAGATCATTCGCGGATACGCGATGCTGGGGCCCCAGATCGTCGCGGCCCGTAACGATCTCCAGGTCTTCGCCGACGGTGTCGCGAACCTGAGCGGCCTGCTGTTCGACTTCCTCGGCGGCCCCTACGCCGAAAAGGTGGAACCACTGCTGCCGCCGCTCGAACAGGCGGGTGACCGCGGGGCGGAGTTGCTGAAGTCCGTCGATTCGATGATGTCCTCCATGACCGCGACGCTGACCGGCCTCGCGAAGATCGCGGGTCCCGACGGGCAGGCACTGATCGATCAGAGCGGGTTGACGACCCCGCGACTCGACGTCTGTCTTCCGGTCCCGGGAAAGCAGTGCTGATGGCACTACATCTCACCCGGAAACGAGCGCTCGCGACGGCCGCAGCGGCGGTGGTGCTGGTGACCGCCGCCGGCGTCACGACGGCACGAACGCTGAACGAAGCCGATACCCAGCATGTGTGTGCGCTTTTCAAGGATTCGTTCGGTCTGTATCCCGGTTCCCCGGTGACCATCAGGGGGATAGCGGTCGGGACCGTGCGAGCCATCGAGCCGGACGGCGCCCGGGTCCGGGTGGATATGACGACCGACCGGCGCACGCTCCCGGCGGGCACCGGAGCCGTGATCACCAATTCGTCGATCCTGACCGACCGGCGCGTGGAACTGGTCAACGCCGATCCCGGTCCCGGGCCCGCGCTGCCGTCGGACACCTGTATCGATACGGTGCGAACCCGCACCCCGGTGACGGTGTCCGACGCTCTCGCCTCGTTCTCCGGCCTGGTCCGCACGATGACCGAGCGCGGGCCCGACGGTACAGCGCCCCTGGAATCGGCATTGCGCAGTGCCGGCGGCGAATTCGCCGGGATGGGGCCCGTCGTGAATCGCGAACTGCGTTCGCTCGCCGATCTGTTGGCCGCACCGGACACTTTCATGGCCCGGCTCGGCGAACTGCTCGACAACTCCGCCGAACTGACCACCTTCGTCACCGCCAACTGGGACGACGTCAAGACCACGTTGCAGACCTTCGCGCCGGGCCTGCACGCGATCCAGGACATGCTCATCGTCGCGAAGATTCTCGTCGAGAAACTCTCTCACGCAGTGGATCCGCTGAATCGGCTGTTCCACGAACATTTCCCGTATCTGATGAACGTGCTGCGTTCCACCCTTCCGGTGGCGACGATGGTGCGTACCCGCACCGAACAGTCCGCCGATCTGCTCGCCAAGATTCCCGGCATCGTGCAGATGCTGCAGACCACCATCGCGGCACAGCCCGGCACGCTCGCGGTCGACATCCGTCCGCCGCGAACCGAGGTGGCCACCCCGGACCCCGCGCAGCTGTGCGCCGCCCTCGCACAGCTCGGCCCGAACGCGTGCACCGTGCGGTCCGGCCGATCGGTATCGATACCGCTGCCCGAACTGGTGCTGTCGACGATCGGAGCAACGCCGTGACCACCACTCTCACTCGCCTGCGCCGTGCGATCGGTATCGGAGTCACGACCCTGATCGTGTTGTGCGGGTGCGGTTTCGACCCCAGCGATCACGCCCTGCCCGGGGCCGGTGTGCACGGCCCGACCTATCGGCTGAATCTCGAGTTCACCTCGCTGTTGAGCCTGCCGGCGGGTGCGGACGTGCGCAGCGGCGGGATCTCGGTCGGCACCTTGAAGTCGATCAGCCTGGAACCGCACAGCGCGGTCGCGCACATCGATGTGCGGGATTCGGTCGTCGTTCCCGCCGGCACCCGCGCCGAACTGCGGCTGACGACCATGCTGGGCGATATCTACATCGCCTTGCTGCCGCCCGACAGCGACGGCGCCGCGCCGTTGCGCGACGGGGATACGATTCCGCTGGCGCAGACCGATCCCGGTCCGCAGGTCGAGCAGATGCTCGAGCGGATCGCGACTTTCGTCAACGGCGGCAGCGTGATCCGGCTGCAGGATTCGATCGCCCGGCTCAACGACGTGCTTCCCGACGATCCCGCGCAGACCCGCGCGCTGGCCTCCGCCGCGGCGAAGGACGTCAGCGATGCCGCCGGGAACCTCGATCAGATAGACCGGATCGTGAAGGCGACCGACGATCTGTCACAGCGCCTGCACGACGCACGCGATCAGATCGGTTTCACCTTCTCCGATACCGCGCGTCGGCGCCTGGACCGGGTGCCGTACTTCATGGAGGCCGTGCTCAACACCGTCATCGACGCCAACACCCTGGTCACCGGTCTGCAGTGGCTGATACCACGGCTACCGCACATCAACGAGAACCTCGCGAAGATCGTGCCGCTGATTCGTGAACCCTCGCCCAGCGCAACGCAATTGGCGGGTAACGCCGCGGCGATGGTGGGGCTGGTCAGGGACAAGCTGATCCCGTTCCTGCTCGGCCCGGGAGTCGACCTCCGTCAGGTCAGCATCGTCGGCTCGCCCGGAGATTCGACGAAGGACGCCCTGGTACTCCTGCGCATGATCGGAGCGATGCCGTGACCCGCATACCCGCATGGCTGTCGGCCCTGGCGCTGGTCGGCGTCATGATTCTGGGCTCGTGGTATCTCGTCGCCGGCGTGCTGCGCATCGATCCGACGCACCGCCGCCATCACGCCACGGTCGAGCTCCACGACGCGGCGGGGCTGCGGGCCGGCTCCCAGGTGGTCTACCGGGGCGTGAACATCGGACGGGTGGACGAGGTGCGCAATGTGCCTGGCACGGTCCGCATGCGGATCTCCTACGACGCGAAATACCGGATCCCCGTGCACAGCACGATGCGGGTCGAGAATCTGTCGGCGCTGGGGGAGCCGGTTTTCGCGTTTCTCCCGGAGTCGAACGCGGGCCCGTGGCTCGCAGACGGCGCACATCTGACCGAGACGGTGACATTGCCGACCTCGGTCCCCGATCTGCTCGCGACCGTCTCGGGTCTGCTTGATCAGACCGACACCGAATCCGTCCGCCGGCTCGTCGACGCGTTCTCCCAGTCGGTAACGGGTTTGGAAGCCACCATGCCGGCGGCGCGCCGCGGCGCCGAGTTGCTGCTGACTACCCTGTCCGCGCACGAGGGCTCGCTCGAGGTGGTCTTGCGTGATCTGGTGCGGATGATGCGCGATGTGGATTGGGCCCGGCCCGCGATGACCGCCGCACCGCCGATGCTCGACGAGTTCGGCGAGAACCTCGGTATCTCCTACAAGTATCTGTTCCAAGGATCGTCGGTGCTGCGGGGCAACGAGATTCTGGGCTCGTGGCGTCATCAGGAGGGCGAGCTGGCCGAATTCCTGGCGCAGCTGGCCCCCGAGATCGGCGCCATCGGAGTGGCCTTACGGCCGGCCACCAGGGCGACCGGGCCGTTGCTCGGCTCGATCGATATCGGCACGTTGCTCGAACAGGCGATCGCGACGCTGCCGGGCGACAGTGTCCGATTCACCGTCACCGTCCCCCGATGAGGAGAGAACACGACCCATGACGAATACCGATACCGCACAGGATGTTTCGGAAGCCGACAAGGCCGCGGACGCGAGCGTCACGCCTGCCGGGACCAATCACGCCGACCGGCCGGCCGAGAAACCTGAAGACTCGGCATCGTCGGCCCCGGCGCCTGGTCCGGCCGAGAAGAGCGCGCCAGGTTCGGCCCCGCAGCGGTGGTGGTGGTCGGTGCGCGCGGTCGCAGCCGTCGCTGTCGCCGCGCTCGTCGTCGCGGTGACATTCGTGGCGCTGTGGGCCACCGACGATTCGGCGGACCGGTTGGCTGCCCTGCAGAGCCGTCTGGACACCGAGGCGGCCGCCGAACACACGGCCTCGACATACGCCCTGAACGTATCGAAGGTCGATTTCCACGATCTGGCCGGATGGCGTGCCGCGCTGACCCACGGCGTCTCCGGACAGCTCGCGCCGAAACTCGATGCCGCCGTGGACGTCGTGGGGCCGTGGCTGACGGAAATGGAATACACCGCGACCGCGCGACTGCTGGCCGCCAAGGTCGCCCAGAGTGACGGGAACAGATTCGTCGTGCAGGTGTTCGTCGACATGACGTCCAAGAGCAAACAGGCTCCGGACGGGGTCGCGGCCACGGCGACCTACACGGTGACGATGGACCGGGCGTCGAACTGGACGATCACCGATGTCGGCGGCGTGGGAGCCGGACTGCCGGGCGGGGCGAGCAAGCCTGCACCCGCACCCGCACCCGAGCCCCATGGTGGCCGTTGATCCGGTAGTGCCGGTCGTGCGGTCGACGGGGTCCGTGCGGCGACCCGAACGGCCCAGAATCATGGAGGTACGCGATGTCGGGAACCGCGCGGCAGGTGCCGAGGAAGATTCCCCGGCAGGAACGATCGCGACGGATGGTCGAGCGGATACTCGATTCGTGTGCCCGCCTGCTGATCGCGGGCGGCTACGACGGTGTGTCGACCCACCGGATCGCCGCGGACGCCGGTATCAGCTCCGGCAGTCTCTACCAATATTTTCCCAACAAGGACGCCATCGTTGCGATGACGGTGGAGCGGATGATCGGCGAGATCGCCGGTGGCTTGCTGAGTGCGCTGACCGCGGGTGGTGCGGGGGCGCCGGAACAACAAGTGCGTGCCGCGGTGGCCGCCGCCCTCGACCTCACCGAGCAGAATCGAGAACTCGTCCGTGTCCTGGTGGAACAGATGCCACGCCTGGGCGGCTCGACCGAGTTGAAGATCGTCGAGCAACGGGCCGGTGACCTCATCGCCGGATATCTCGCCGCGGTCACCCGCGCCGGAGACCCCGGCCGCGCTTTCGCTATGGCGTGGATGGCCTTCCACGCCTTCCAGCAGATCATCATTCGCTACGTCCTCGACCGCCCGGCCATTCCTCGTGAACAGTTCGTCGACGAACTCACGCGGTTGCTGATTACTTTCACCGGGAGGCGAAGATAATGCGGCGCCCTTCGCCGACGGCGCGCCGTCGTAACGGACTTCACCCTTGTGAGCTGGTATTTCACGGTCGTATCGCGGTCCGAAAATGCGACTGGTATGCGATTTATCACTCGCGTTACGCTTTTTCGATGGTTACCGAATCTGTTTCCGAAAGTGTCGGGACGCCAACCGTTTACGATCGGCTCGTCGATTACATGTTCCAGCCGACACGCGATCGCTTCTTCAAGAATGTGCAATTCTCGGAGCCCGCCGGGGACCATGGTTGGTTCGGGCCGGGCAGTGCGGTCTGGTATCTGCACGAGCATTTGCCGACTGTCCAGATCGGTCTCGCCGCGGCGGCCATGATCGAGACGCTGCACCCGGATATGGCGTGGATGGGTTACGAGCACACCCGCGCCCTGGAGCGGATCGACGGCGTGCCGACCGGGCGGTTCGATGCCGATGCGCTGGCCTCGCGCGGCGGCCACACCCTGTCGTTCTTCCTCGGTGTCGCGTTCGGTCCGAGTTCGGTGGCGGAACGGGTTTCGCGTGTCGTGCGCGGGATGCACGACCGTGTCGAGGGCGTGCGGCCCGACGGTCACCCGTACCGCGCCAGCGATCCGGATCTGCTGTGCTGGAACTATTGCACAATGGCGTGGGCCCTGGCCGCCGCCCACGAGCGCTACCACCCGCGGCCGATGCACGGCGAGCGGCTCGAGGAGTTCTTCCGCGAATACGCGCGCATGGGCGTCGAGCTTGGCGCGGCCAACGTGCCGACGACGAAAGCGGGAGTGCACAAGGTGCTGGAGGACTCGCTGCCGGTTCTCGGTGTCACCATGCCGACGGTGGAACATCTGAATCCGCTGGCGCCGTGGCGATATCCCGTCCATCTGCGCCCGCTCTACGGGCTGCTCTTCTGGGTCGTGCAGGATCTGCACCCGATGTGGGCGCAGCGGCTGATGAACACGCCGCAGTACTCGTGGCCGAGGAAGGCGGTGATGCGGGGGGCGGTGCGCTTGCTGGTGCGGGCGATGCGTGACGGCAAGATCCGAGAGGTCCATCAGTCCTATGCCCGCGTGGCGGCCGGAGCCGATTCGCGGCCGGCGTCGGCGCCCGCGGCGAGGGTCGCGGCTGGCAGATGACCTGCGCCGCAACGCCCGCCGGGCCGGGCGTGCCACCGATCACAGGCAGGGATTCGGGCCGATCGCGTCGATCAGGCGCCATCGCAGCGCGGTGGTGGCGTCGATCTGCTCGCCGGTCAGCATCATCCAGGCCGCTCGCCACCGTCCGATGCGTCGTGGGACGCTGACGGTTCCGCCGGCGCCCGGGAGCAAACCCATTTCGATCTCGGGCAAGCGGAAGACGGTCCCCGCATCGGCGCTCACGTGTGTTGCGAAGGCCGCCATCTCGATACCTGCCCCGACGCAGGCTCCCTGGACATGAACGGATATCCGGTCTCGATGCCGGTCCAGCACGCGCCAGGGTGCGCGCTCCAGGCGGACCAGGTAAGCCGCGACGAAATCCGTGGCGGCGCCGAATTCGTCGAGGTCTCCGCCGCTGCAGAAGACGGGTCAGGCCCCACGGATGTCGACCCGTTCGACGGTGGGGTCGACATCGGCTATGCGCAACGCCTCGAGCAGTTCCTCGCGCAGCCGGGAGCTGAGGGCGTTGCGCCGTTCGGGGTGGTCCAGCACGATCGAGAGGGCGTGGTCCGATCGGTGGATACGCACGAGCGGCCGGTCCGGCCATCGGACGGATCGAGGACGCCCCCGCTTCGTCAGCCAGCACGCGAACTCCTTGCCGCTCAGCAACATCGAGTAGACCGCCGCCTCGGCGGCGAGGCCGGCCCCGGTATCCGGGTGCGACGTCCCGCGGAGCAGGCGGGCCAGTGCGACACTCGCACACGGGCTGTATCGCACGGCTTGTTCGACGCGCCGCAGGGCGGTGTAGACGTCAGCCCCTTCGACCACCGCGATGTGATCGGTGGGCACGTCGCAGAGTGTGAATGTGGTGGCGCGCAGCAGTGGTTCGAGCTTCGGCGACGGCGGCCGGTGCAGCACGCCGACCGCGATGCGCGACGAATCGGCGATCGCCGCGGCCGCGCGTTCGATCCGCTCGGAGCGAGGTGCGATACCGGTGCGTGAACCGCAGGCGCGCCGCCCGTGCGGACCTGCGGCGGAACCCGGGGACGACACCGCCCGCGTCCTGCGCTCACTGCGAATTCCGGGATGAGCGTGATCGTCGTCCGCAACGCGGAAATCGGCGGTGTCGGCGGTCTCGATCTCCGCGTGCACGGCACACGGATCACGCGGATCGGGATCGACCTGCCGGCCTCGGATGCCGTGGAGGCGATCGACGTCGGCGGCGGGGCGGTGATACCGGGACTGCACGATCACCACCTCCACCTCCACCTGCACGCTACCGCCGCCGACGCCGCATCGGTGCGGTGCGGCCCGCCCGCCGTCCGCGACCGCCGGGCGTTGGCCGCCGCACTCGCGACCGCCACCGGTGACGAACACGGGTGGGTGCGCGGCGTCGGCTACTTCGACAGTGTCGCAGGGGATGTGGACGCGACCGCCCTCGATGCGTTACACGGCGACCGTCCGGTTCGTATCCAGCACCGCAGCGGGGCGCTGTGGATTCTCAACTCCATCGCCGACGTCCGCCGTCACGGCTTGCGGGTGGTCACGCAGCCGGGGTTTCTGCGCGCGCGGCGACGACTATGTCCGTCACGTGGACCCGGTCGATCTGCCGGACCTGTATCGGTGCCGGTCCCTCCTCGACGCGTCGGTGCCGTTGGCGCTGTCGAGCGACGCGCCCTACGGTCCGATCGACCCGTGGGCGATTGTCGAGGCCGCGGTGAACCGCACGACCGCGACCGGCACGGTGGTGAACAGCGACGAGCGGGTGGCGGCCGCCGCCGCCCTGCGCGGCTATCTCGGTTCCCCCGCCTGTCCCGGAGGCGCACCGCGTCGCGTCCGCGTCGGCGCGCCGGCGGATCTCGTCGTCCTGCGGGTGCCGCTCGACCGCGCACTGTGCGCGCCGTCGGCCGACCATGTCCGCGCGACCGTCGTGCACGGGCAGCTGTGGTGAATCACGCTCGCCGAGGGGAGATTTCGCGCATATCCGGGCGCAGCGCCCGGCCGAAGGGCGGGATCGGGTTCACCGCAGGGAGCGAGCGAAGCGGCCGGGAGTGGTGCCGGTCCACCGGATGAAGGCGTGGGTGAAGGCGGAAGCGTCGGCGTAGCCGAGACGGCGGGCGACCTCGTCGACGGTGGTGCCGAGGGTGAGGAGTTCCTCGGCGAGGAGGTGGCGGGTCTCGGCGACCAGGCCACGGTAGGAGGTGCCTTCGGCGTCGAGGCGCCGGCGTAGGGTGCGCACACTCATGCGGAGGTCGGCGGCGATTTCTTCCTGGGCAGCGGTGACGCCGCGGGTCAGCAGGCCGGCGCGGACGCGGGCCGCGGTGCCCTCGCGTCGGCGCCGGCGCTGCATGATGTCGGCGGCCTGCTGCTCGGCGAGCGCGGCGGCGTGTGGATTCGCCTGGGGCATGGGCAGTTCCAGGATTTCCCGGGTGACGGTGAGCCGGGTCGCCGGTGCGTCGAACTGCGGGGCGACTCCGAGCAGTTCGGTGAACAGCGGGGCGTACGCCGGGATAGGGCAGGCGAGTTCGACCGTGGTCGGTGGCACCGCCGCACCGAGCAGTTCGCGATCGAGGGTGATGAGTTCGGCCAGGTCGCGCTCGAGCAGGAACTGCCGCAGCTCGGGCGGCGCCGCGGAGTAGTCCAGTGTCACCGTGGCGCCGTCGGCGGTTTCCTGGACGCGCCAGCGGGCGAACGAATACGCGATGTCCATATGCTCGATACCGATCCGCAGCGCTTCGCGCACGGTTCGGCTCGTCATCACCGCGAAGGCCCAGATGCCGTGTGTGGCAAGGTGATACCGCTGTCCGGCGGACAGGCCCAGCCCAGGAATGTGGCTCAGGCGGATGACCAGATTCTGGACCACTCGAAGTTCCTGTGCGGCGCGAACCTCGCCGTTCGCGTCGTCGAGCACGGACAGGGTGATGCCGGAGCCGTCGAGGCATTGCTCGATCGTCAGGCCGTGGGTGAGGCCGAGCTGAACCAGGATCGCGGCACTGGTGCTCGACCGTGGCATGTTCATGTGGACCGCCATGGGATCATCCTGGGGCAGATTGGCCGAAAAGTACAAGTCTTGACCGCTTACGTCATGGATTGGGCGCCGTCCACTTCCTAGCCTCTGAGACAAAGACAGAGGAGGAGTGCATATGACCATGCGTCTGGGAGGCCAGCGGGTAGCGGTCACCGGTGGTGCGCGAGGCATCGGGCGGGCCACTGCGGCCGCACTGGCCGAGGCGGGAGCGCGGGTGGTGATCGGCGATATCGACGCCGGCACGCTGGCCGCGACGGCCGCGGAACTCACTGCCGCGACCGGCGCCACGGTGATCGGCGTCCCGCTCGACGTGCGCGATCCGGAATCGTTCGAGAATTTCCTGAATCGTGCCGAGACGGAGCTCGGGGGTCTCGACGGCCTGGTCAACAACGCGGGCATCATGCCGACCGGCCCGTTCCTCGACGAGCCGATGGAAATGGCCGACCGGCAGCTCGATATCAATCTGCGCGGGGTGATCATCGGGTCGAAGCTGGCCGGGAAGCGTTTCGCCGACCGCCGCAGCGGCCATATCGTGAACGTGGCCTCCATCCTCGGGTTGGTCGGAACGCCGGATGTCGCAACGTATTCGGCGAGCAAATTCGGTGTCGTCGGTCTCGGTTCGGCGTTGCATCAGGAGTTGGCGGCATTCGATGTGCGGGTGAGCACCATCTGCCCGGCATTCGTCAATACGGAGCTGATCGCCGGCCTCTCGCCCAACCGGATCACGAAGGTGATCGGTTTCGTCGAGCCGGAGGATGTGGCCCGCGCGGTCGTCGACGCCTTGGCTCGCCGGCGCGGCGGGTTGCGCGTGGTCCCGCGCATCGGCGGGATCGCCATCGCGGTGCTCACCGCGATGCCGGAAGGGCTGCGTAACCGATTCGGCCGGCTGTTCGGCAGTCATGACACCGTCTCCAAGGCCGATATGTCGGAGCGCGCGCGCTACCTCGAACGTGCGGGCCGGATCTGACGAGCACGTCGCCGCACCCGACGCAACGTCTTGTCGCAAGGAGGAATTCATACATGGCACGGAATCTGGAGAGCCTGGTGACCGGGCTCGGTGACGCGGCCGAGACGCTGCGCGCCGTGGCCCGGCTGCATCAGTGCGGCGTGGTTGATCTGACGCGTCCGGACCGGGTGGTGCGTATGGCCCGGGAGAACCGGATCTACGGTCCGCCGGCGGCGCTGATCATGGCGGGGGCCCGCTACCATCCGCACCGGCCCGCGATCGCCGACGAGCGCGGCGTGCTGACCTATGGTGAACTCGACGCGCAGTCCAACGCACTGGCCAATGCGTTACTGGCGCAGGGGCTTACGGCCGGTTCGGTGGTCGGTGTCCTGGCGCGCGACCATCGCGGGCTGGTGCTGGCGATCAGCGCGGCCGGTCGCGCCGGTCTGCGGCTGGCCATGATGAACACCGGATTCGCCAAGCCGCAGTTCGCCGAGGTCGCCGCGCGGGAGAACGTGCGAGCCATGTTGCACGACAGCGAGTTCGGCGACCTGCTCGACGCGCTGCCGCCGACGCTGCCGCGGATTCTCACCTGGGTTGACGAGGGGCACGCGGTACCGGCGGGGGCGCGTACCGTGGACGAGCTGATCGACGCGGGCGACCGCCGGATGCCACCGGCACCGGCGCAGCCGGGTGGTTTCATCATCCTCACCAGCGGCACCACGGGCCTGCCCAAGGGAGCACCGCGCACCAAGGTGTCGCCGCTGGCGAGTGCGATGATCGCGGACCGTATTCCGTTCCCGCGCAAAGGCAGCGTGGTGATCGTGTCGCCGATCTTCCATTCGACCGGCTTCGGGACGTGGACGGTCGCCACCGCGCTGGGCAACAAGACGGTGCTGTTGCGCCGTTTCGATGCCGAGGCCACGTTGCGCGCGGTGAGCGAGTACCGCGCCGAGATGCTGGTCGCGGTGCCGACCATGCTGCATCGCCTGGTGGCGCTGGGCCCGGAGATCATCGAGCGTTACGACCTGTCGACGCTGAAAACCGTCGCGGTGGCGGGCTCGGCGCTGTCCCCGGAGCTGGCGACCCGGGTGCAGGACACCTTCGGCGACGTGCTCTACAACCTTTACGGTTCGACCGAGGTCGCGGTGGCGACGGTGGCGCAGCCGCACGAATTGCGCCTCGCTCCGGGCACGGTCGGTCGCCCGCCGGTGACGAGCAAAATCGCGTTGTTCGACGACGAAGGGCACCGGGTGAGCGCCCGCAACGTCTCCGGTCGGGTGTTCGTGCGCAGTGGTGCGCCGTTCGAGGGGTATACCGACGGCCGCCACAAGCAGTTCATCGACGGGTACATGTCCACCGGCGATATGGGCCGGATCGACGAGCACGGGCTGCTGCACATCGACGGCCGCGACGACGACATGATCGTCTCCGGCGGAGAGAACGTCTACCCGCTGGAGATCGAGAACCTGCTCGCGGCGCGGCCCGACATCGACGACGTGTCGGTCATCGGCGTGGCCGACGAGGAGTTCGGAAAACGCTTGCGCGCCTACATCGTTCCAGCGCCCGGCGCCACCGTGGACGACGCGGAGATCAAGGCGTACGTGAAGGCGAACCTGGCGCGCTACAAGGTTCCCCGCGATGTGGTCGTCCTGGACGAACTGCCGCGCAATGCCACCGGCAAGGTCCTGCGCCGAGTGCTGGAGGAGATGGACTGAGCGCGGGTGCCTGCCGCCTCACCGCGACCGGGTCGGCCGATCGCGGTGAGGCGTCGGCACCGATCGGCCGTCCGGCTCAGGCGTCGCAGCGGTTGAAGTCGCTGTGGTCGATTACCAGTCCCTGACGCATGGAGGGTTGCCGCCCAGCCCGCACATGCCGTTCTGCAGGTAGCTCGGCACTGTCGGCTGTGTGGTGTCGGCATGCTGGTTGATCGCGCCGAAACCCACCATGAACACGAGCATCGCCAGATTGAAGACCGCGCCCAGCGCGAGCACGCGCACAAGGGTGCGCCCACGTCGGATCTTCAGTCGATCGAGGCCGCGATCGGTGATCATCTCGCCGCCAGAGTTGCGGAAGCAATAAATGACGGCGCTCAATCCCACCATGCCGCAGCCCCAGCCGAGTCCCTCGTAGAGCGGGAACTGATAGTCCGTGCCCGGCCACAAGGAGATGCCGCCACCGACCTACAGATAGCGGTCCACGCCCTGCACCAGGGTGATCAACTCACCGATGACGTCCTGGGCGAACATCAGAATCATGACGAAGGCGATGAGTCCGGCACGGTTGATCCGCGGTAGGCGCCGGCGGCCGAGCCGATCGAATTGACTTGCGGTGGCCTGCAGATGGTCCCGGTGACCGATGCCGCAGCGACCCGTCAGCCGATCGCCGACGGACTCGACACCGGCAACAAAATCGGGAAAAGATATACAACGCAAGCAGATTCAAGTTTCGAAATTCTTGTGACCAAGGCCGGTGCCGGCACCCTCGCGGATGGTCGGATCCCGCTCCGGGTGAAGGAAGCCAAACCGCTGCCTTCCAGCGATTAACAGACGCTCCTGGTTTCGGACATGAGCCGCATCACCGGGCGAGGCTCGCGCTTACAGCCAACTCGACCAAGACGCACGGTTTCCGCGATCGACGACATCTTCCACCCGAATGGCGTAACCCCAGGGGTATCCGAAAAGTTTCGATGGCGATTCCGGTGAGAGACGGGAGCGCTGCCACATCCAGATCCCGAAACCGCCTCTCACCAGGCAATCTACAAACTCCGCCCGATAATGAGTTTCATGCTCGGCGAGTTGGATAGAAGTTCCTGGTGGAAGCCGGTTTCTGGGCCTCGAGTGGCTGATTGCGGTGCCTTCGTCGTTCACCTCCGACCTATGCCTCACCTGGCGGGAGGAACGCGGGAAGCAGGAATCGTTCCAGCAGGCGGCGGTGGGACGGGTCCTCCGGGTCCTCGAAGTCCAAGCGGCCGACGAGGATCAGTTGAACCAGGGCGAGCCATTCGCAGGCGTCCTCGTTGGACAGGTCTGCTCGCATCTCGCCGCGTTCGCGGGCGCGATCGAGGATCGGCCCCCACATTTCGAGGGTCAGATTGCTGGCAAGCCGGGAGGTGCCTACGACGGCGGCGGCGAGATCCATGTGTTCCGGGCTGACGATCAGCCGGATGAGCGGATCCTTCCGGCCGCGATCGACGAGGAAGATCAACCCGTCGACGATTTGATCGCGGAAATGTTCGCGCTCGAGAACGTATTTGGTTCCCTTCACGAACAGTTTCCGAGAGCGGAGTCGGATGAGTTCCGCGATGAGTGTGTCGCGATCGCGGAAATAGCGGTAGATCGTGGGCCGTGATACTCCGGCGGCTTTCGCAATGTCGTCCATCGTCGTCTTCGCGACGCCGAAATGCTGGAAGGTCGATTCTGCGGCTTCGAGGATCTGCCCGCGCGCCTCTTCGACGTCCCCGCTCAGGACGTTGCTGTTACGTCGAGCCATTCTCTTTTCCTGCCCTCCATGGATTCCCTGCGTCCGTATGCAGATTTGACGACACCATGGACGATACTCGTTATTTGTTGTCTGTTCGACGTCGCATTGGGCGTTCACGGCCTTCGCGGTGCGAGTCGACCTCGAAAACCGTTGTGGCTGAATGTGTCTGGACCGGCCATGAGCAGGCCGGAAGGGTTGTCGGCCCAGGCGCGTCCCGGGGGCGGCTCGGTGAGCACTCTCACATTATCCGCTGTGGAATGTCGGTCCGGAGAGTTGTCGTAGGTGCCGGTGGGGCGAGAGTGCCCCGCCCCACCGGACACGGCTACTTTTCGGGGGTGAAGGTGATGGGGAGCCGGGCGCAGCCTCGGACCTGGCTTGCGTGCATTACCGGAGGGTCGCTCTCGACGAGCCGGTAATCCGGAATGCGGCGGTGAATTTCCTCGAGCGCGAGCCGGAGTTCGATTCGGGCCAGATGTGAGCCCAGGCAGCGATGCGCGCCGGCGCCGAAGGAAAGGTGGCGGTTCGGCGTCCGATCGAGCAGCAGTTCGTTCGGATCGTCGAATTCGTCGGAATCGCGATTGGCCGAGCACAGCATCAAGATCAGCTGATCGCCTTCGGCGATCGTGACTCCGCCCAGTTCGGTGGTACGTGTCGCGCGGCGGCCGGGGACGACCGCGGCTTCGATGCGCAGGATCTCCTCCACCGCGGACGGGATCAGGCTCTCGTCCGCGATGATCTGCTCACGTTGTTCCTCGTTGTGGGACAGGTGAATGATGCTCCAGGCCAGTGAGCCCTGCACGGTGTGCAGGCCGGCGATGAGCAGCAGGAAGAACATCCGATTGAGTTCTTCATCGGTGAGCAGTCGGGTGCCGTCCTCGAGCGCGACCTCGGTGTGGATGATCTGCGTGGTCACGTCGTCGCGAGGGTTGGCGCGGCGGTCGTCGATGATGTTCTGGAAATAGGCCAGCATCTCGAACGCCGCTTCGCCGCGTGCCTGGTTGGACTCCTCTTCGGTGGCGCCGGGGATTCCGGTGAGGAGGACATCGGTGGCGTGGGTGAACATCGGCCCGTCCGCCAGCGGCCAGTCCATGAGTGCCAGGAAGATACGGGTGGGCAGTTCGTGGGCGAAGTCGGCGATGAATTCCGAGGTTCCGGTGCCGGCGAATCCGTCGATGAGTTCGTTGATCACCGCCCGAATGTCGTCTTCGAGCGCCTTCATGCGGTTGGGACTGAACAGCGGCTGCAGCGCCAGCCGGTAACCGGTGTGCTCCGGGGGATCGAGTTCGATCGGAATGAATTTCCCGAATCCGGCGGTCGTCGTCACCAGGTTGTTGGGGTAGCTCGAGAACGTCTCGGGATCGCGAAGGACCTCGTGAATTTCTTTGTACCGGGTGACGATCCAGTGGCCGCCGTGGGCGGTGGAGTACACGACCGGCCCTTTGCCTGCGAGTTCCGCGGCCCGGTCCTGGACGGTGTCTTCGGGGAATGCGAGCGACTGGTCGTAGATGTCGAAATCGACGACCAGCTCGTCGGACACTTCTGCGGTGGTGGTGGTCATAGTGGCTTTTCCTCGGATAGGGGAAGGGCGCTGGTCAAAGTGAGCGCACGTTCGGGGCAGGCTGCGGCTGCGCGATGTGCGGCGTCGAGATGTGAATTGGGGACCGGGTCAGCCAGCACGACCGGATTTCCCACGTCGTCGGACTCGAGTAGCTCCGGCGCGGTTCCGTAACACAGTCCGTGGCCGGCGCAGGCCGCGCGATCGACGACCAGGTGAACGGGCGAATCGGTCATCTCACAGATCTCCGGGCGAGCCTTTGTCTTCGGCGAACCACATGCCGACGCGGGCGAGGGTGCCGCCGTCGGTCGACGGCAGAACGAGTCCGGAGAGGTACTGCGAATCGTCGGAGGCGAGGAACAGTGCGACCTTCGCGTTGTCGAGCAACGACGGCGGCCGGTTGAGCTTGAGCGGGATCGGCGAGATCGTCGGATCCCACGGCCCAGCGACCTGTTCGTAGGACTGACCGACCACGGGAGATCCGGGCGGCATGAGGAAGTTCGGTGACATACCGTGCGTGGGGCAGATGGCATTCACTCGAATGCCGTACTTGCCGAGGTCGAGGCTGAGTCCACGCACCAGGCCGTTGACACCGGCCTTGGTGGCCGAATACATCGCGATGTTGTGGTAGGCGACCAGCGATGCCGCCGACGAGGTCGCGAGAATCGTGCCGCCGCCGTTGTCACGCAGGTACGGCACGGCGGCCTTGGCGGAGTAGACGACTCCGCTCAAGTTGACTCCCAGCACGTGCTGCCAGTCGGCGTCGGTCAGGTCCTGGAATTCGACCTCCTCACCACCGGCCACCGACGGCACGCCGCCGCGGGATACGACGCCCGCGTTGGCGAACATGATGTCCAGCTTGCCGAAGTGGTCCACCGCCGCCGCGACTGCGGATTTCACCTGCTCTTCGACGCTGACATCGGCGGTGATGGCGACGGCCTTGCCGCCCTGTTGCTCGACGAGCTCGACCGTTCCGGCAGCGCGCTCGGGGTCGATGTCGACCACTGCGATACCGGCGCCCTCGGACGCGAACAACTGGGAACACTGGCGGCCGAAGCCGGATCCGGCTCCGGTGATGACGGCGACTTTGCCTTCGAGCTTCATGGTGGGACTCCGATTTCCAGAAGAATGCGGCCGGTGGGAGGGCACCGGTGCGGACGAAGGCGCAGCGGATCCGGTGACTTGCGACTCCGTGTGATCTGCCCGTCCGATGCGATGCAGAGTGCTGTGCCTCACACTCGAAGCTACGTCATTTGACGACTGACGTCAATCGTAATTTGTCAGCGAATCGACTGAACTACGATTGACGTTATCTGTATTTTGTAACTAGCCTGAAGTCGGCGTCGAGCGATGGTGCCCGAAGCCGGCTGCGAGGCAGCCGCCGGACCTCCGTGGAGGCGATGATCTGTGAACACCACTGTGCAGCAACCCGGATCCCCTGGGCCGCAGGCTGATTCGGTGAAGCGAATCGAGATTCGCTGCCCGGCCGACGGTCGGACGGTCGGTGCGGTCACAGCGGCCGGACCGGATGAGGTCGCCGCGGTGGCGGACGCGCTGCGTGCCGCGCAACCGGCGTGGGAGGCGATCGGGCCGCGAGCTCGTGGCCGCCACCTACTGCGCTGGCTGGATTGGATCCTCGACAACGAGCAGCGGCTGTTGCGGCTCGTGCAATTGGAGGCGGGAAAATCCTGGTCCGACGCGGCGGTGGAACTTGCCGTCGTCCTCGATGTCATCAACTACTTCGTCGACAACGGCGAACGGTTTCTGGCCGACCGCAAAGTTCGTCCGGCCGGGGTGGCCAACGCTGCGCGGAGGCTGCGCGTTCGCGCCCGGCCACACCAGCTGGTCGGCCTGATCACGCCGTGGAACGGGCCGCTGGCCGGTCCGATGATGGATGCGGTGGGCGCGTTGATGGCCGGTGCGGCGGTGTTGTCCAAGCCGTCCGAGGTCACGCCGCTCGCCTGGACCGAGGCGGTGCGAGGGTGGCGGGAAGAGATCGGCGCCCCCGAGGTGCTGGCGGCGGTCAACGGTGGCGGTGCGACCGGTGCCGCGGTGGTCGACGCGGTCGATATGGTGATGTTCACCGGATCGGTGCGCACGGGACGTGCCATCGCGGCCCGCGCCGGCGAGCGGCTGATTCCCTGCAGTCTGGAGTTGGGCGGCAAAGACGCCATGATCGTGCTGGCCGACGCCGATCTCGAGCGCGCCGCCGGTGCCGCGGTATGGGGCTCGATGATGAACGCCGGCCAAGCGTGCGTCTCCGTGGAGCGGGTGTATGTCGAGGCCGCCGTGTACGACGAATTCGTCGAGAAGGTGGCGGCGAAGGTACGGCCCTTGCGGACTGGGATGGACGAGCCGGGCGCCTATAGCTGCGAGATCGGCGCCATGGTGACCGCCGCGCAGGTGGATATCGTGGAGCGGCATATTGCGGATGCCGTCGCCAAAGGCGCGCGAATTCTTCTGGGCGGCAAACGAAAAGAGGAGGGGAGCCATTTCGTCGAGCCCACCGTCCTGGTCGATGTCGACCATTCCATGGCATGTATGCGCGAGGAAACCTTCGGTCCGACCTTGCCGATCATGAAGGTTCGTGACGAGGACGAGGCGATCGCCCTGGCGAACGATTCCGATTTCGGGCTGAGCTCGAGTCTGTGGACCCGCGACCGTCACCGCGCCGAGCGGCTTTCCCGGCGAATCGAGGCGGGCTCCGTCTCGATCAACAACGCGATTGTCGCCACCTTCCAGTTGCCCGTGCCGATGGGCGGCTGGAAGCAGTCGGGCGTGGGCTCGCGCTTCGGTGGTCCGAACGGAATGTTGAAGTACTGCCGTCAGCAATCGGTCGTCGAGGAACGAATCGCGCTGAAATCGGAGCCGAACTGGTTTCCTGTCCGGGCGGACCGGGCCAGGCAGATGGCCAAGGTCGTGCGGTTCCTCGGCGCGCACGACTGGCGGCGCAGGCTCGGCCGTACGCCGAGACGGCGATGACGGCGGCAGCGGTCCCGCAGCGGCCGTGGTTCCCGAAACGCACTGCCGGACAGACTGATTGCGCAACTGTGCCGGCGCAGTTGACGGTGGAGACAGCACATCGGATCATGCAGCGGCACGCGCACTGGTCGGGTACGCCGTGCATCCGGCGGGCCGCCGCCCTGCGGTATCTCGTGGCGCTGGGCCGATATGTGCTCGATTCGCGCCGGTGCCGGGTCCGTGTGCAGTTCGCGCGGTCGGGAGTCGCCGCGGAGTACCAGTGCACGCGCGAGATAGCGGAGACGTTCGCCGCCCGGATGCGCACGCACCCCGACTCCACGGTCGTCATCGACGACCGGGTGCATCCGGATCTGCCGCCGCTGCCGTGCGCTCGGTTGTGGTTGCCGTAGTCCCGCATCAGCGCCCGAACCGATGGGAATCGGTTCGGGCGCTGATGTATTCGCCTCCGAAAGAAGGCTTACAGGCGTTCGATGATGGTCGCGTTGGCCATTCCGCCGCCTTCACACATCGTCTGCAGTCCGTAGCGACCGCCGGTCTGTTCGAGGTGGTTCAGCATCGTGGTGAGCAGGCGGGTTCCCGAACCGCCGAGCGGGTGACCCAGAGCGATCGCCCCGCCGCGCGGATTCAGACGTTCGGGATCGGCGCCGAATTCGTACTGCCACACCAGCGGAACCGGCGCGAACGCCTCGTTGACCTCGTAGGTGTCGATATCCTCGAGCGACAGGCCGGCCTTGTCGAGGACTTTCTGCGTGGCCGGCACCACGCCGGTGAGCATCAACATCGGGTCGCTGCCGGTGACGGCGAAGCTGTGGAAACGCGCGCGAGGCCTCAAACCCAAGGCTGCAGCCTTGTCTTCGCTCATGATCAGCACGGCCGACGCGCCGTCGGTCAGGGGCGAGGAATTCCCGGGCGTGATGCGCCAGTCGATTTCCGGAAACCGCTCGGCGACGCGTTCGTCGTAGAAGGAGGGTTTCAGCCGGCCCAGACCTTCCACATCGGTCGACGGTCGCACGGTTTCGTCCGCGCTCGCCCAGGAGTCGGGCCCGATGGCGACCGGCAGAATCTCGCTGGTGAAGTCGGCGGCCGCGGCGCGCGCGTGCGAGCGCGCGGCGAACTCGTCCAGAGTGGCGCGGTCGAGCTTCCACCGAGACGAGATCAGCTCGGCCGAAATACCCTGGCCCACAAGCCCATCCGGATAGCGGGCGGCCACGCCGGGGCCGAAGGCGTCCTTGCCCAGCGGCGCCGTGCCCATCGGCACCCGGCTCATCGATTCGACTCCACAGGCGATGACGATGTCGTAGGCGCCCGCCATGACGCCTTGGGCGGCGAAGTGGGCAGCCTGCTGGCTGGACCCGCACTGGCGGTCGATCGTCGTGGCGGGCACGGCCTCCGGGAAGCCGGCTCCCAGTACGGCGCTGCGCGTGATGTTGAGTGCTTGTTCACCGGCCTGGCCGACACAGCCGCCGATGACGTCGTCGACGAGTGCCGGGTCGAGTTCGGTGCGATCGATCAGGCCGCGCAGTACGGCCGACAACAGTTCGGTGGGATGCAGATTCGAGAGCTGTCCGCCCGGTTTTCCCTTGCCGGAGGGGGTGCGGATCGCATCCACGATCACTGCGGTGGTCATAGGTGATTCCTTTCTTCGAGCGCCGAGCTCGCGCGGGCTATTGCGTGGCGCCCGTCACTCAGCGTATAACAAAATACAAATAACGTCAGCTGTACGGCGTCCTACCCGTCGGAGCCGGGTCGAGTAGCCGTGGATCCGGAGGAGAGATGGCGCACGTCATCACACAGCCCTGCTGCAACGACGCCGGTTGCGTGTCGGTCTGTCCTGTCGACTGCATCCGCCCGCGCCCCGGCGAGCCCGACTTCGGGCGCGCGGAGTTGCTCCACATCGACCCGGTCAGCTGCATCGATTGCGGTGCCTGCATCGACGAGTGCCCCGTGGACGCGATAGTGCCCGAAGGGGATCTGACCGCGGCGACGGAACCGTATCGGGAGGTCAACGCCGCCTACTTCACCCAACCTCGAATCCCGGTGCCGTTCGAGGAAGAGCGGCCCCAGCTCCGGGTGACCGACCGTGGTCCGCTGCGTGTGGCGATCGTGGGGTCGGGGCCGTCGGCGTGCTACGCGGCCGAGGAATTGTTGTCGCGTCGCGATGTCGATGTCGAGATCACCATGTTCGAACGGTTGCCCACCCCGCTGGGGCTGGTGCGCTACGGGGTTGCCCCCGACCATCAGCACACGAAACAGGTTGCGAGTTCCTTTCTTCGGACGTTGAGCCGCAAGCAGCTGACCCTCGAATTGAACGTCGAGGTCGGTACCCACATCAGCGCGCAGGAACTGCTGGAGCACCACCATGCGGTGATCTACGCGACCGGTGCGTCGCAGGGCCGCACCCTCGATGTGCCGGGCGCGCAGCTCGCCGGTGTGCACACCGCCACCGAGTTCGTCGGTTGGTACAACGGCCATCCCGATCACGCGCATCGTGACTTCGATCTGTCCGGCGAGCGGGCGGTGGTCATCGGCAACGGCAACGTAGCCCTGGACGTGGCCCGCATTCTGGTCACCGACGTTGCCGAGCTGGCGCGCACCGATATCGCCGATCACGCGCTGGAAGTCTTGGCGCAGAGCCGGATTCGTGAAGTTGTCGTCGTCGGACGCCGGGGCCCCGAACACGCGGCCTTCACCACTCCCGAACTGCTCGGGCTCGGACAGGTCGGCGCGGTGGACGTCCGCTGTGACGACTCCGGCTCGGTCGTCCCGGACGCCGCCGATCCCGTGGTTCGGCTGAAGGCGCAGGTGGCCCGGCAGTTGGCGGAACGCGTCGCTGATGCGAACAACCGCAGGGTCGTGTTCCGATATTTCCTGTCGCCGATCGGTTTCCGGGGAGAGCGGGCTGTCGACGCCGTGGAATTCGTACGCACCGGGGATGCGGTGCCGGCGGAGGACAACCGTGAACTGATCGCTTGCGGTGCGGTGTTCGGAGCCGTCGGCTATCGCGGGATCGCGGTGCCGGGCTTGCCTTTCCGTGACTCCGACGGAACGATTCCCCATCGTGGCGGCCGGGTCGTCGAATGCGAGGGCGGCGATCCGATACCGGGTGCCTATGTGGCGGGTTGGATCAAGCGTGGCCCGTCGGGCGTGATCGGCACGAACCGGTATTGCTCGCAGGACACGGTGCACGCGCTGGTGGAGGATTTCGCCGCCGGTCGGCTCGAGTCGCCACGGCGATCGCGCGCGGACCTCACGGCGTTGCTCGACGGGCGCCGCCCGAGTCGCGTCGGTGCCGGCGGATGGAAGGCGATCGATGCGGCCGAGCGTCGTGCGGGTCGCGAAGGCGGCCGCCCCCGCGTGAAATTCGTCGAGATCGCCGACATGCTCTCGGCCGCCGGAGTGTAGAGGCCGGGGAGAACGGCCGGCGCGGGGCGACCGCGCCGGCCATACCATCACGAGCGCAGGAGATCGCGATGAATGATCTCCTTCATGATTTCGTTGGTTCCGCCGTAGATCCGCTGGATCCGCGCATCGATGTAGGCCTTGGCAACGGGGTACTCCATCATGTACCCGTATCCGCCGTGCAGTTGAACACCGGCGTCGATCACCTTGCCCTGCAGTTCGGTGGCCCAGAGTTTCGCTTTCGCCGCGTCGACGGCGCTCAGGGTGCCGTCGTTGTACTCGCGCACACAGCGATCGATATAGGCCCGCGACACTTCCGTGGCGGTCTGTAGTTCGGCCAAGGTGAAACCGAGGCCTTGGAATTCGCCGATCCGCTGACCGAAAGCGCGGCGTTGCTTGACGTAATCGAGGGTCCAATCGAGCACGGCCTCCGCGGAAACCTGTGCGGCGATACCGATTCCGAGTCGCTCCAGCGGCAGGCTCTGCATCAGGTAGCCGAAACCGCCACCGACATCGCCGAGCAGATTGGCCGCCGGCACCCGCACGTTGTCGAAGAACAGTTCCGCGGTGTCCTGAGCGTGCAGCCCGACCTTGTCGAGCTTGCGGCCGCGAGTGAAACCGGGCGTGCCGTCCTCGACGACGAACAGGCTGAAACCGCGTGAGCCCGCATCGCGATCGGTGACCGCGAAGACGATCACCAGATCGGCCAGCATTCCGCTGGTGATGAATGTCTTCGATCCGTTGATCACCCACTCGTCGCCCTCGCGGACCGCCGTGGTCTGCGCCGAGCGCAGGTCACTGCCCGCGCCGGGCTCGGTCATCGCGATGGCGCCGATCGTCTCCCCGGTGACGAAACCGGGCAGCCACCTGCTGCGCTGCTCGGAGTTCGCATGGCGCAGTAGATAATTCAAGACGATGTCGTCGTTGGTGGAAAAGCCCGACTGCAGCGCGGAGGCGCCGACGCGGGCGATTTCGGTCTGGATCACGACCCGGAATCGGTAGTCGGTTTCACCCGCGCCGCCGAATTCCTCGGGAACCGCCAGTCCGAGCAAGCCCTGTCCGCCGGCTGCTCGCCAGGTGTCGCGGTCGATGAGGCGGTCGGCGTCCCACTTCTCCATCTTCGGGGTGACATGCCGTTCCACGAAGGCGCGCACGGTTTGCCCGAAGAGTTCGTGATCGGACTCGAACAGATCTGTTTTCACTGCAATCCTCCTGTGCCGGGCCGGTGTGGCCCGGCGCCGTGGTCATCTCTGCGACAGCAGCTTCTGCGTCTCGCGACGGAAGACTTGGTTGGCGACCTCGTTCCGGCCCAGGACCATTCGTCCCGCACTCGCGCTGGTCATGCCACGCTGGGAATCCCGCAGCAGGGGGAAGTCCTCGGCATGCAGCACATCGAGCAGGATCTGCCAGTTCTTGCCCCACAGCCGCGTCCACTTCTCCTCGCTCATCTCGGTCTGTTCGACCGGTGGCACGATCAGCCGCATTTCCATCCGGCTACGTTGCGGTTCGGTGGGATGCGGCCGGAAGGTCAGCAGTTGGAAGTGGTCGGGCTGGCGCAGCAGGGTGCTGTTGGGCAGCAGGAAGTGCGTTTCGGTGACGTCGTTGGCAAGGCTACGATCGCCGGGGTCCTCTTCGATCCAGCGGTCGATGGATTTGCGCGGGGCGATGAATCGGCAGTGGCGGCCGAAATCGTCGAAGGCCATCACATTGGTATGGATGTGCTTGGCCGCGGTGTTGGGATGCGCGTACTGGATGTGATAGCCGTCGAGGAAGGCGTCCTGCATGATCTTCCAGTTGACCGGCTCGTCGAATCCCTCGGCCTGGACGCAGACCTTGGAGCCGAGGTCGTAGGAAGCGAGCACCGCGTCCATCTCCGGTCCCAGCCAGGCGGCCACGTCGATCTCGGCGTCGGCGTCGTCCACCACCCAGATGAAGCCGTGGCGCTCCTCGGTGGGCAGTTCGATCAGGCCGAGCGTGGCACGCTCCGGTTCGCCGAATGTGTTGTCCCGCGTAATCGTTCGCAGGCTGCCGTCCATATCGTAGGACCAGCGGTGATACGGGCAGGAGAACAGCCGGCATCGGCCCTTCTCCTCCTTCTCCAGCAAGGCTCCGCGGTGCCGGCACAGATTGACCAGTGCCTTTACGCCGCCGTCGCGCTGGCGGACGACGATGATGTTGTTGCGCGGCATCTGGAGGGTGAAAAAGTCACCGGCACGGGGGATTTCGGAACCGTGCGCGACGATCGACGGAACTCGGCCGAAGATCAGATCACGTTCGTGCTGTGCAACGGCCGGGTCGGTGAACTCGTGTGGCTCGAACCAGGTGACGTGCCCGAACTCGTCGGTGGTGTCGTTGCGTAGGTGCGTCAAAGCGCGGCGGATGCGTTCCTCGCGGGGTGCCCCGACCTCGGTCATGGCGTGTCTCCAATGTTCGGCAGCTTCGCCCGAAGAGGTGTTCCGGGCATTTGGCGAATGGTCCTGAGCTGTTCATATACCAACTTAAATCTAACTCATGTAGGTTTAGGTGTAAACCGGCGCACAGCGAGGAGGGCTGGAATATGATCGACTACACCTGGTGTCGACGGCTCGGCGAACAGGACCGGGCCGAGGCGGTGGCCTTGGTCGAAGCTGCCGCGCGATACGACGAAGAGGCCGGATTCTCGGTGGTCGACCCGTGGGATGTGCAGGCGGCTTCGGACGAGACGCGGTCGGTGTGGCATCTGCCGATCAAGGCGCGGCGAGGGTTGAGCGCTCGTGCGGACGCGCCACTGGTGATGGTGGCGTATCTGAACCTGTCGATCGATGCGCTGGGGCAGGGCAGCGTGAAATACGCGGTTCATCCCGACTATCGCTCGCGTGGCGTGTCGACGCTGTTGGTGGAGGAACTCGGCACGGATGTGACCGCGTCCGGCGGTTGGTGCGGGCGTGGAGCGACTTCGCTGCGGTGCTGGGCCTACGGCAGCCATCCCGCGTCCGAACGGCTGACGCGGCGGTTCGCAATCGAGCCGGCTGCGCGGCTGTGGACGATGGTTCGGCATCTGTCGGGCCCGTTCGCGGTGCCGTTGGCGCCGGCCCCGGTCCCGGGTGGCGTCACCGTCGACGGCTCGGCGGACCTGGCCGACAGTGCCGTCGCCTCCCAGGTGCTCGAGGTCCTGGCCCGCCAAGGATTGACCGAGGCTCGGTTCGAGCAGTTCCGCACCGCATTCGCCGACCGCGCCGGTCGTGTGGTGATCGCGTCGGCCGGATGTGACCGGCCGGCGGGAGTGGTCTGGTTCGATCCGCGGCCGACTCGCCATCTGGAATTGCGGGCGGCGTGGGTGCGTGCGCTCATCGTGGTTCCCGAAATCCGTGGCGGAGGGCTGGGGGAGGCCTTGCTCACCGCTGCGATGAGTGAACTCGCCACTGCCGGAACGCAACTGGTACTCATGCGGATCGACCCGGACGACCGGGCGGCGGTCCGACTGTCGCGACTGTTGTCGTTCGAGCAGGAAGACGCACACGCCTGCTATCAGCTCGGTGAATGGGATGATGTGCCCGCCTTCCAGGGTGGGTGATCGTCACCCTGGCGGCGCGGGACGAGTCAGTGTGCCGGGGGAGGGCAGAAGATTCCGCACGGAATCGGGGGCAGCCCCGGGATCTGGATCATCGGTGCCGGTGACGGGGGTGCCGGTTCCGGAAGGGGCATGGGCGACGTGCCGGGTCCCCACATGGCGTCGGGAGGTGAGGGGTCGGCCGGTGGTGGTGCCGGTGTCGGATCGTCGTCGGCCGGCACGGTGGTAGGGGCAGTGGACTCCACCGGTGTGATGTCGGCCGGTCCGGTCACCTCTCCGGCGTAGATACTCGACCAGTTCAGCACGCTCGACGCGTAGGCCATGGAGTGGTTGTATCGCAGGACCGCGTGCAGGCGTTGGTGCGGATCGCGGAGATCGGCGCCGCCCGCGCAGAGGTACCGTCCGGCCGCCAGGGTCGCGTCGTAGATATTGTCGGGGTCGGCAATTCCGTCACCGTTGCCGTCGCTCGCCCATCGCTGCCAGGTGCTGGGAAGGAATTGCATCGGCCCGACGGCGCGTACGTAACCGTTGGCGGCTCTGATGATCTCGTTTCCCGCCAGCGTCCCGTCGAGCGCCGGGCCGAGGATGGGGGATCTCGTCCTGCCCTCGGCGTCGACGTCGCCGGACCTGGCATGTCCCGACTCGATCCGGCCTATTCCGGCCAGCAGATTCCATGTCACGCCACAGGCCGGTTCCGACTGCCGGAGTATCAACTCGGCGTTTCGGTACGCGGCCAGCACGTGGACCGGGATACCGGTTGCCGCGGCACCGGGCGCAGCGTCGCCAAAGACAGGCGGCGGCGGATCGCCGGGGCCGATGGTCGGGACCGTCGGAGCCGCATGGGGGCGCACGAGGGGAATCGCGGCGGGGACAAGCATGGGACCCGGTGCGCGAGCGACGCTATGTCGTTGTGTCCCTACGTATTCCGCGACAACGTGGACATGGGTGCCATGAACAGTCGCTTCCCCGGCTGTGGCCGAGGATGCAGCGGCCAGGATGCCGGTGGCCGCGATCGCGGAAATCAGCGCCGGGGTGGGCCTGGAGTGGTGTCGATGCGCGGGTGTCGAATGCGCACGCCGATGTGGACGCATGGAGAAGCTCCTGGACTCGCGGATTTCGCTGTACGCCACCGCCGTTGACGACGACGCCTCCGGCGCCGCAACGGCGATGCCCCCTCGCTCGGTGCGGAAGACCTCCACCGAAGGAGATCAGGCAATATCATTGCACAGCTTCTGTGATCCGTCTAACGTTGTACGCTGTCCGTATTTTGTATCACAGCTCTGCGGTCGTCCGCTGTCCGTTCATTCGGGACCGACGGCCGACCCCGGCGGCACGATCGATGCGCCGGGCTCTGGCAAGGAGGCAAGATGGGTGTCGAGGTAAGTACCACCGGAATAACCAAACAATTTGGCGCGCAGACTATTTGGCGTGATGTCAGCCTGACGTTGCCGGCCGGTGAGGTCAGTGTTCTGCTCGGCCCCTCGGGCACCGGCAAGTCGGTGTTCCTCAAATCGCTGATCGGCCTGTTGCGGCCGGAACGGGGATCGATCCATGTCGACGGGACCGACATCACCGCCTGTTCGACGTCGCAGCTGTACGAAATCCGCAAGCTGTTCGGGGTGCTGTTCCAGGACGGCGCGCTGTTCGGCTCGATGAGTTTGTTCGACAACGTCGCCTTCCCCTTGCGCGAGCACACCCGGAAGACGGAGTCGGAGATTCGCCGGATCGTGATGGAGAAGCTCGAGTTGACCGGCCTGCTCGGCGCGGAAGGCAAACTGCCCGGCGAGATTTCGGGTGGGATGCGCAAACGTGCCGGCCTTGCCCGAGCGCTGGTACTCGACCCGGAGGTCATTCTGGTCGACGAGCCGGATTCGGGTCTGGATCCGGTGCGGACCACCTACATCAGTCAGTTGTTCCTCGACATCAACGCGCAGATCGATGCCACGTTCCTGATCGTCACGCACAACATCAATCTGGCCCGAACGGTGCCCGACAACATCGGCATGCTCTTCCGTCGCGAATTGGTCATGTTCGGTCCCCGCGAGGTTCTGCTCACCTCCGATGAGCCTGTCGTCCGGCAATTCCTGAACGGTCGGATGATGGGGCCGATCGGGATGTCGGAGGAGAAGGACGAGGCGCAGAAGGCTCGCGAACAAGCGCTCGTCGATGCCGGGCACCACTCCGGTGGCGTGGAGGAGATCGAGGGAATTGTCCCGCAGATGCAGGCAACCCCCGGGATGCCGGAGCGACGTGCGGTCGGCAGGCGCCGAGCTCGGGTGCGCGAGATTCTTCCGACGTTGCCGCCTGCCGCGCGAGCCGCGGTGGAAGCCAGTTTCTCGGAGGGGCCGGCGTCCTCTGTGCCGTCGAGAGCCTGAGACCCCGCCACCGTGGACTGCGGAGCGAGCGACGAATCGGAAACCGAGCTGTTTTACAAAAGACGATTGACGTAAAGCGTAAAACGAAGTAAGTTTGCTGTGAGCCACGACACGTGCTGCACCCTCGGGGTCTTGGATCACAACGGCGTGATCGAGCGGAATCTCGGAGGTTGCCGTGGCTTACTGCTCGCCCGTCGAACGGCGAACGCGGTCTCGTGAATCGGAGTATCGAACAATGACGCTCGAAGGCAATGTCGCCGAACCGATCGGGAATTCTGCGATCGTTCTTCCGGTCCGGAATCTGTGCCGTGTGTCGCACCGGCATCCGTCCCGAGAAACGCACCGCGCCGGAATTCCGCTCGTCCGTCACGGGACCGCGCAGGAACTTTCATTTCGCGTGTTCGCCAAGGAATTTCGCATTCTCGAAGGGTGAAATTCCGGCTCCCGCGACTCTCACCACACTATTTACCGCACATCGCACTCGGCGACGCAATCGCCGCATGCGTCGACGTCTACGGAGGGAGGTGCCCACCCGATGAGTATTACGCAGGCACCGATAATCGCCCCGCGCCTACCCGCATCGGGCAGACCGACCCGGCCCCGCGAGGACGGCGCCCCACCGGCAGTATCGCCGTCTCGCTCCGCACGACTGTTCGCACATCTGCGGCAGGCGCCGTTGGACAGTCTTGCGACACTGGGTCGATCGGCACACCTGACCGGCGCCGTGGTGCGCTACTCGGTGGTGGATACGGTCCGGTTGCGCATGCCCGTGCACGAGCTCGTCGAACAGATGTGGTTGCTGCTCAAGGTCACTGCGTTGCCGGCGCTGTTGATGGCCATCCCGATCGGCGCCGAAGTCTCGGTGCAGGTCGGCGGCATCATGAATCAGGTCGGTGCCAATTCGCTCGCCGGCGCGGCGAGCGGTCTGGGCGTGGTCGGCCAAGGTGCGCCGATGGCGGCCGGCCTGTTGATGAGTGGCGCGGCAGCCTCGGCGATCGCCTCCGATCTGGGGGCCCGGTCGATCCGGGAAGAAATCGACGCCATGCGGGTGATGGGCGTCGATCCGGTCGAACGGCTGGTGATGCCGCGTTTCCTCGCCATGATCGCAATCGCGCCCGTGTTGTGCATCATCATCATCGCCGCGGGCGTATTCGCCGGACTGATCATATCCGCGAACGTCAATCATGTTGTGCCGGGCAGTTTCTGGCAGTCGTTCGGCGCGTTCGCGACGCCGACGGACCTCGCCTTCTCGGTGCTCAAAGCGCTCGTCTTCGCCGCGATCGTCGTGCTGATCGCGAGCCTGCGAGGTCTCGAAGCGAAAGGCGGCCCCAAGGGGGTGGCGAATGCCGTCAACGCATCCGTCGTGCTGAGCGTGTTCTGCATCTTCATGACGAACCTGCTCATCAGTCAATTGCAGATGATGTTCTTCCCGGCTCGGTTGGCATGACGATGAGCACACCATCGCAATCCTCGTATACCCTGCCCGCCCTCACGGCCCGATCGATCCGCGCGGTGGCGCGTGGGATCAGCGACTTCGTCGGCGAGATCGGCCAGGTGGCGATCTTCATCGGCAAGACGCTGTACCTGCTGCCGGTGACGATTCGCCACTACCGCAAACAGACGCTCAAGACGATGAACAACATGGCCTGGGGAAGTGGGTCGCTGATCGTCGACGGCGGCGTGGTCAGCCTGATGTTCTTCCTCGGCGTCGCGGTGGGAGCCGTGGTCGCGATCGAGGCCTTCATGGCCTTGAATCTGCTGGGCTTCGGTGCGCTGACCGGAATTATCGGCTCGTTCGGCAATATCCGCGTGATCGCCCCGATCATCACCGGAATCGGGTTCGCCGCGCAGGCCGGCTGCCGAATGACCGCGGAAATCGGCGCGATGCGCATCTCCGAAGAAATCGACGCCACCGAATCCATGGGACTGCGGGCTATTCCGTTCGTGGTCGGGACCCGGCTCGTCGGCGGGATGCTCGTCGTGCTGCCCGGCTACCTGATGGCATTGGTGATCGCCTTCTTCACCGGCGGAATAATCGTCAAGGTCTTCCACCACCAACCGCCCGGAACCTACGACCACTATTTCGCTCAATTCCTGAGCTGGCCCGATCTCACGGCCTCGGTGATCAAGGCGGTGGCGTTCTGCGCGGTGGTGACCTTGATCCATTGCTACTACGGCTATTTCGCCTCCGGCGGACCGGCCGGGGTGGGCGCCGCTTCCGGTCGCGCAATCCGGGCCAGCCTCGTCGCGATCGTCGTTATGAATTTCGCTATGACAGTGGCCATCTGGGGCCTGAGCCCCCTGCTGGTATTCAAAGGATAAGGTGATGGCCAAGACTCGCAATCAGGACTTCCTGCGCGGAACCGACCGACACCAGAAGCGTCTCGTCGAATTGGCGGCCGTCGGCGTCGCCCTCGGGATCGCCGCAGTGCTCGTCGTCGTGCTGTGGGTGTATCCGCGCGTGCACAAGCCGGCAGGTCTCGCGCTGAACGTCGACGTACCGTACGTCGGTCCGGGCGTCGGCACCGGAACGAAGGTGATTTTGCACGGCGCGGAGATCGGCGAGATCACGCGTCTGGAAAAGACCACACCGGGCACGGTGCGCATGAGTTTGCAACTGCAGGAAGGCATTTCCTCCCGCCTCACCGATGACTTCGAGCTCGATTTCCGGCCGCAGAACTACTTCGGCATCACCGCGGTGGATCTCATCGCCCATCCGGAGGGCAACCGGCTGGTCGCGGGCAGCACATTGAACAAGACGCCGACCGGTGACTTCACCATGTCGACGATGCTGGAGAAGGGTTCGCTGGCGATCGACGGCACCTTGACCCAGTCGATGGTCACCACGCTGAACAAGGTGATTCGCTATACCGACGGACTGACCCCGCTGATTCAATCCGGAATCGTGTTCGCCGATCGGGTGGCGGCCACCCAGCAGGCGATGCCCACCGAGCTGATGCGTTATGCGGACGACATTCTCGCGGTGATGCCGGCGTTCAGCACTCAAGCGGTCGACGCGCTCTACAACGTCTACGACAGCAAATACAATCGTCGGCCGGACGGCTCGGTCGGTGTCGACGACGACTTCATGGACAAAACCGACGAAGGCCTCGGCCTGGCCGCCAACAGCCTGTTCGGCAAGGCAGGTCACCTGCTCGCGTCGCACGGTTCGGAACTGACGCCGGTCACCCAGCTCGTGCAGGCGATGACCGATGTCGTTCCGCACATTCTGGGCGGCGGCGCGGTGCCGGGCGAGTTGACGACGCTCATCGACCGCTACAACGCCGCGTTCACCGGTAGCGACGGCAAGAAGACGCTCAACCTGAGAATCATCGTCGATGACCTGCCGATGTTCGCCACACCCTTGGCGCTGACCGGGATTCCGGCCGCGCCGGCCGGGGAGGAGCACCGATGAGTCCACGCACGAAGACGTTCCTCACACTCGGAAAGCTCGCGACCGCAGCGGTCCTGGCGGTGGTGCTGTTCTCCATCATTCTCAGCGCGATCAAAAACCCTGTGCGGGGTGACACCCGAAGCTACAGCGCCGAGTTCACCGACGTGTCGGGGCTGCACGTCAATGGGGACATCCGAACGAAAGGTGTTCGGATCGGCAAGGTTTCGGCCATCGACCTCACCCGCAGAAACGGGGCGAGCACAGCCGAGGTGACGTTCTCACTCGAGAAGCCGTACGAGTTGCGGGACACTACGGTTCTGGCCGTCAAATACCAGAACCTCACCGGTATCCGATATGTCGACCTCGAGGAACCGGAGCAGTCGGGACGCGCCGTGCACCACCTCGGAACCGACCGGACCCGCCCGTCGTTCGACATCACTCAGTTGTTCAACGGCCTGCAACCGGTCCTGAGCACGATGAGTACCGACGAGGTCAACACCTTCATGCAGAACGCCATCACCCTCCTGCAGGGCGACGGCACCGGTCTGGCGCCGATGCTCGACAGCGTGCAGAAACTGACCGACCTGGCGCACGATCGCGAACAAGTCATCTCGACACTCGTCACGAACTTGTCGCGGATCTCCGACTCGATGGGCGGAAAGTCACCGCAGGTCATGGAATTCATGAAATCGCTGAGTTTCCCCATCGCGAAAGCGATGACCGTACTGGGCGAGTTTCCCAAAACGGCCAAGTTCGGCCCCGAATTTCTCACCCCCGTACATCAGCTGATCACCGAACTCGGGTTTTCCCGCGACGTGGACGTGGACAAACTGCTCACCCAGGCGTTCGCCTCCCTGCCCCAGGCCGCCGACGCGCTGCGGCTGTTACCGGTCGCCCTGGCCGGCCTGCAGATGCCGCAGACCACGGCCGCACCGGCGGCGATGAACTGCACGCACGGCATCGCCGAACTCCCCACGGAGGTCGAAGTTTTGCTCAACGGAAGCGAGGTCGTGGTATGCAAAGCTCACTGACGAGCGGACCGCGCCGCGGCTCGATGCGGAATGTGATCCGGCGAGTCGCCGGGAGTGAAGTTCTGCTCGGAACGGTCGTGGTTGTCACCGCGGTTGTCGCTCTGGGTGCGACCACCGTCTTCTACACCCATCCGGTCGGGCAACGCAGTGTCTCCTTCGAAACCACCGATGCCTCGGCGCTGTCGACCGGGCAGGAGGTCCGAGTAGCCGGCATCACCGTCGGTAAGGTCGACAAGGTGTCCTTGCGGCCGGACACGGTTCTGGTCGAGGCCCGTATCTCCGCCGACACCTTCATCGGTGACGACTCCCGTGTCGAGGTCCGCATGCTCACCCCGGTCGGTGGGTACGCGGTCACCATCGTGCCCCTCGGGCGCGGTGCACTCGGCTCGCGCGTGATACCGGCCGATCACGTCACCGTTCCGTATTCGATCGGGGACGTTCTCCAGGCCGCGCCGCACGTGACCGACAAGGTCGACGGCAGCACCGTCGACGCGAATATCGACCAGTTCGCCCAAGCGCTGCAACACAATTCGACCTCCTTCGCCTCGGTGATCTCGGGAATGAACAGCATCGCCTCCGTCATGGATCGGCAGCGTTCTCAGATCGAGCAGATCACGGGGCTGGCCTCGGACTATTCGAAGACGTTCAACGGCAGCCGCGACTTCGTCTTCGACCTGATCCGCCAGATCGATGTCGTCGTCTCCACCTACGACAACGCGCACGTCGGATTCAACGAGGCATACAGCTTGCTCGGTGACGTTCTGATGCGACTGCAACCGGAAATGAAGTTCTTCCTCGATCACAAAGATCAGGTGCGCGACGCGGTCGAGAAGGTGAAGACATCGATCGAGAGTTTCACCACGAATATGGGCCCGGCGATCGACAAGCTACAGGATCTGCGCGCTCAGCTCGAGGCCTGGCTCACCCCTCAGGGGCTGGCGACGGTGGCCGGCGGCACGGTTCTGGCGACGGATATCTGTGTTCCTCTTCCCGGGCGGACGTGCTGAGATGACGATCAACAGGAAGTATCTGATCGGTGCGGGATCGGTCGTTGCGCTCGCACTCGTCGGCGGCGTCGGCTTCACGGTCGTCGACCCGGATGGCGCGAAATCGGTCTCAGGGTTCTGTGCGCAGATGCCGGATGCGGTCGGTCTCTACCCCGGTAACCCGGTGACCCAGATGGGATTTCAGGTCGGGCGCGTCGACAAGATCGAGCCGGAGGGCGACCACGTGCACGTGACGTTCTCCCTCGACGGGGGACGACGGTTTCCCGCCGATGTGCGCGCGGTGACGCGCTCGAAATCCATCCTCGCCGATCGCAGCGTCGAATTGGTTGGCAACTACCACTCCGGGCCCGAACTCGCTGCCGGACAGTGCATCCCGCAACAGCACAGCTTCACCCCCAAGAGCATTTCCGAGATCGCGGGCTCGGCAGCGGATTTCATCGATGCGCTGAGTCCGGACGACAACAAGGAAAGCTTCGAGAAGGCGGTCTCGGGATTCGAGCAGGCGCTGCGCGGCCAGGGTGACAATGCCCGTGCCTTGATGTTGCACGCCTCCGCGGCGGCAGCGAGCCCCGACCAGCTCACCGCCGACCTCGGCGCCATCATCGAGAACATGGCGCCCTTGACGGACGAAGCGCTGCAACGGTGGCCGGCGATTCGATCCATCCTGGATCAGATGCCGGGGGTGGTTGCCGCGGGCATCGATCTGTGGCCCGGGGTCGTCGACGTCTGTGTGGGCGTCGGCTGGCTGGTCAACGTCCTGCACGAAATTCAGGTCGACTACGGCGGCGATATCTGGCCGTTGCTGCAGGGACCGGTCGCGGACGCGATCCACCTGGCCGCGAGTAGATCCAAAGACATTGCCGGCCTGCTGAATTCGATACCTGCCGTCGCGGCGCTGTTGCGACAGCAGGCAGCCGGCGACGGCGGCATGTCGATCGATTACCGTCCGCCGACCGTCGAGGTCGATTCTCCGGCTGCTCCCGCTCTGTGCGAGGCGGCGAACCGGGCGGCTCCGGGCAGCTGCTCGGCCACCGAGGGGCAGGTTCAGCTCCCGATCGCCGGCCTGTTGGACATGGTGCTCGCGAAAGGTCAGCGATGAAGACGAACATACGGTGGAAGGCCGGCGCCGCGGCAACCGTGCTCGGGTGCGGTCTGCTCGCTACATCCGCGTGCTCGGTCGGGCCCGACGATCTGCCCTCGGTCCGCGGTGGTGTCGGCGCGAGCTACCAGCTCGATCTGCACTTCGCCAGCACCATGAATCTGCCGACGGGCGCGGATGTGATGATGGACGGCCTCCGCGTCGGCGAGGTCGAAAACCTCACCGCAGCGGGGAAATTCGTCAGTGTCAGAGCCAAGGTGAAGGAGGGGACGAAGGTTCCCGCCGACGTTCACGCGGTCATCCGCCAGAACACTCTGCTGGGCGATACCTACATCGCGCTCGACCACGGCGCCGTCGTGCAGGGCCCTTACCTGCAGCCGGGCGCGACGGTGAACGTCGACCACACCAGTTCACCGCCGCAGCTGGAAGACACCATGGCGGTGCTGGCCTACTTCGTCAACGGCGGCAGCATCCAGAAGATCGAAGACGCCATGACAGGTATCAACCGTGTCATGCCCGCGCCCGGAGACGTGCAGCGGCTGGCCACCGTCGTAGCCGGTGATATGCGCGATCTGGCGGGCGACACCGGTGAAATCGACCGAATGCTGGGCGGTTTCGCGGCGACCGGTGCGGCGATCGACGATAAGGGGCAGGTTCTGTCGACTCTGTTCTCGCAACAGAGCGTGCACTACTGGCGCCGCACGGCAGTGAACATCGTGTCCTACATCAGCCAGATTCTGCCCTCCGTCGGAAGTGTGTACGAAGGCGGCCTCTGGATGGTGCCCATGCTGAACTCGCTGGCCGACACCGGAGGCGTCGGCCGCGCCATCTGGGATCAGGCGCCGGCCGATACGGCGAAACTGTCGGACTTCCTGCGCACGACTCTGCTCCCGTTCGCGCAGAACCCCTCGGTGAACATTCGCTCGATCGACACCGCCGCCGGTGACCGCATCGTTTCCGACGTCGAAAATCTGCTGCGCATGCTGGGAGCGGTGAAATGAACCTCAAAACTGTCGCATCCGTCGCCGGCATGGCCGTCATCGCCGCTTCCTCGTTCGTCTATCTGAACCACATCGGCTTGAACACCGGAATCCTGGACCACGTCCACACCGCGAATATGGCGGTGCCGGACACCAACGGACTCGTCGTCGGATCTCGAGTGTTGCTGCGCGGGGTGGCTATCGGGCACGTCACCGCCATCACGCCGTCGCCCGACCACACGGAGATTTCGTGGAATTACGATGACGAATACCGGATCCCGATGGACAGCAGATTCCGGGTCGACAATCTCTCCGCGCTGGGCGAGGCCTACGTGTCGGTGTTGCCGACGACAGCGGCCGGACCGTATCTGACCAACGGGGCGACCGTTTCCGCCGCTCACGTGGTGGTGCCCACCACGTTCCAGGAATTGTCGGCCCGGCTGACCCGCATGCTCGAACAGGTCGAACCGGACCGGATTCGTGACATCTTCACGACCGTCGACGTCGCGTTGCCCGACGACCCATGGGTGCTCAACGACTTGTCACACGCGGGCGAACTCCTCGCCAGGACTCTCACCCAGCGATCGGGGGATCTGACGCAATTGCTCACACAGTTGCAGCCGCTGCTGCAGAGCACCGGCACGGTGCCCGGTGATCTTGCCGCGGCCACCCCGCGGCTGGCCGAGTTCGGTTCGGGATTCACCGATGTGCTCGGAGGAGTGTATTTCGCGGCGTCGTTCGGCCCGCTCACGAGTATCAAGGACGGGGCGGCACCCCTGATCGACCAGCTGCAGACATTCCTCGACAAGACCTCCGGCGACCTGCACACCCTCGGTGTGGATCTGTTGCCCGGCGTCCGCGCCGGTGCCGCGGCGATGTCGACGGTCGACGTCGGCCGCTTCCTCGACAACGCATTGGCTTCGACCGTCTCGGGCGACGCGGTCACCGTTCACATCCGACCGCCGGGGAGGTAGCCCCTGAACCAGCACCGGCAGCGACTACTGACCACCCGCGTTCGAAGAAGGCAAACATGACTCACTCCACCCCGATACTCACCGATCCCGAACCCGTCGACTCCGCACCGTCGTCGGCTCCCGGGCCGGACGACACGTCCCGCCGTTCCTCGCCGCTGACCTCCGCCCTGCGCCGGGTATCGCCACGTGGCGAGTCGACGGTCACCGTGAAAGCCGTCGTCCTCGGCGCGCTGATCCTCGTTCTCGCCGCCGCGGTCGCCGTGCTCGGCTGGCAAGTGAACGACAAGGCCGGACAGATCGATGCCGCGCGGGCCGAGCGGGCGCGCGCCGCGCACGCCGAGCAGGTCGCACTCGACTACGCCACGGCCGCCGCCGAGATGAATTTTCAAGACCTCGCCTCCTGGCGGTCCCGACTGACCAAAGGCACCAGCCCGGAGCTATCGAATCGCCTGACTCAGGCGGCCGGCTCCATGGAGCAGATCATCACTCCGCTGCAATGGGTGTCGACGGCGAAACCTGTTGCGGCCAAGGTGCGATCGGACAACAACGGCATCTACGCCGTGGATTGTTTCGTCAGCGTGCTGACCAAGAACAGCCAAGCGCCGGAAGGTATCCAGTCGACGGCGACCTATCAGCTCACCCTGGACAGTCACAACCAGTGGACGATCACCGACATCGGGGGAATCGGGTCCGCCCTGGGCGCAGGGAACGCCCCACGCTGACGAACCCGCCCGGGCCCGCCACACGCCGCGATCGGCGACGGGCCCGGGTGTGCTGTTCCATCGCCGGCTGGGGTGAAGGAAACGGTCGACCCGCGTCAGGGGAGGAGGGCGGGAAGCAGGAATGTGCGCAGTTGCGCCCGGATGTCGTCGAGGTCGTCGGCGTCACCGGTTGCTCCCTGACTGATGAACTGGATTTCCAGTTGTGAGATCCACTCGCACAGCAGCCGGATATCGAGATCGGCGCGGATCGCACCGGCGGCCTGTGCCGTGGCGAATACGGGCTCCCACAATTCGTAGGTCAGCTCGATCGCTCGGCCCGATTCGGTAAGCAACCGTGCGGCCAGCACCATTTCTTCAGGCGAGACCAGCCGATGCACCATCGGGTCACGGCGGCCGCGCCGGATGTCCTCGCAGATGCCCTCGACGACGCGATCCTCGATGGTCGGCCACCGCGCGATGAACTCGCGCGCGGAATCCATATTCGCGCGGGCTCGGCGCACCACGGATTCGGTGACGAGCGCGTCGCGGTCGGTGAAATAGCGGTACACGGTGGCCCTGGAACTTGCCGCCGCCCTCGCCACGTCCTCCATGGTGGTGGCGGCGATGCCGAGCCGGGCGAAGCAGGATTCCGCCGCGGCGAGGATGGCCGAGCGCGTGTCGGTAGAACGTTCGGTGGCCGTGCCGCGTCCTGTCACGATGACAACCGTACCAAGCAGAGCGGTAAAACCGAAAGTCTTTAGATAAGATGCTAGACAAACATTGTCTCGTGTGTCAGTCTCGGACGATGGAGCGCGACGAGAAGATCAGGCTCACACGGCGGCTCATCGCCCACGTGGACAACAACACCACCGATTACGCGGAAGACGTTCTCCGCGTGCCGTTTTCGGTATTCGACGATCCCGAGCTCGCGGAGAAGGAGCGCGCCGTGGTGCGAGGCTTTCCGCACATCGTGGCGCATGTCGACGAGCTCCGGAAGGCCGGCGATTTTCTGACCACCGAGCTGATCGGGACTCCTCTTCTGGTGGTCGGGCAGAGCGACGGCAGCGTTCGGGCCTTTTCCAACGTCTGCCGTCATCGCGGGTCCAAGGTGGAATTCGCCGAATCCGGATGCAAACGCGTGTTCGCGTGTCCCTATCACAACTGGTCCTACGGCAAGGACGGATCGTTGCGAGGGATGCCGCACGCCGAAGGTTTCGAGGGAATGGATCGCGGCGAATTCGGCTTGGTCGAATTTCCCTGCGAGGTGCGACACGGCCTGGTCTGGGTTGTTCCCACCGTCGGCGCCGACCTGGATATCGCCGCGGTGCTGGGCGACAAACACGATGCCGAGGTCACCGACACGGGAATCGGAGACTCGTATCAGGTGCGCAAGGAGACCTGGCGGCTGGAGATGAACTGGAAGATCGCGGTCGACGGCGTGCAGGATTCGTATCACCTGTGCCAGTTGCACACCAAAACCGTGTGCAACTACCTCGAAGGCAATATCACCGCCTTCGATCCGGTCGGCCGCTCCTGGCGATTGGTGGTGGCGCGCAAGGCGATTACCGAGGTGCGCGACGCCGATCCCGATTCCTTCGACGTCCGCGACTACTCGCTGGCGAACTACACGATCTATCCGGGCACCATGCTCGTCACCGAACCGAACCACTTCGAAATCTGGACGATCGTGCCCGACGCCGTCGATCCGAACGTCAGCTACTGCACCATTCGACTGCTGTCACCCCACAAGCCGCGGACACCGCGCGAAGAGCGGATTCTCGAGAAGAACTGGGACCTGCTGATGGAGACGCTGCACGACGAGGACTGGTTCGTCACCAAGACGATCACCGAGAATGCCGCCCACGGTCAGGTCGAGGAATTGATCTACGGCCGAAACGAGCTGCCCGGCCAGGTATTTCACAAGATGGTCGCCGGTGATGTCGCACGGCTCGAGTCCGCTGCGCCGGCCCCTTCGGCCGGTCGGCGGTAGTCGTCGATGGCCGACGAGGACGTGCGTTCGGACCGTCCGGCGCCGGGAGTGCTGCGGTTGACGCTCGACCGTCCACACGCGCACAACGCGATCTCGATTGCGATGCAGCGGCAGGTGGATGCCTTGCTCTCCGACGCCGCCGCCGACGATTCGATGCGAGTGGTGGTTCTGGCGGGCGCCGGCGACCGGGCGTTCTGCGCCGGCTACGACCTGAAGGAACTGGCGGCGATGACGCCGCGGGATGCGGCGGCGTCGATGGCCGAACGCGACGAACTGCTCTGGCGCTACCTCAGCTTTCCGAAACCGACGGTGGCCGCCGTCGACGGCATGGCCTACGGCGCCGGAACCCTGTACGCCGCATGTTCGGACCTGCGCGTCGGCGGCCCGAATACCAGTATGGCGGTCAGTGCGGCCAAATACAGGGGAGTGAACCTCACGTGGTTGCTCGACACCCTGATCGGCGCTGCCCGCGCACGAGACATGCTGATGACTGCACGAGCTGTGCCGGGCCGCGAGGCCTATGCCATGGGCCTGCTCACGCGATACGACGCCGAGGTGTCCACGGCAGCATTACGGACGGCCGAAGACATTGCGGCACAACCGCCCGACGGTCTCCGGCATATCAAACACCTGTTGCTCGCCGGACCGGGGCGAACCCTGCGCTCGCGCTACGACCACGAAACCTCGGTCGTGCGTGCGGCGCTCGGACAGCGGCCTGTCACAGAGATGTTCTCGACGTTCTTTTCCGCCGGCACGGCCTCGAAGACGAGGGGTGATTCGTGAATCCTGACATCTGGAATCCCGGTTGGGACGACCCCTTCACACCAACCGTCGGCACCATCGACGAATACACCGACCTGATCGAAGCGCTTCGCGCCGTCCAGGAGGCGGTCACACGCAGTAAGCCGACACCCCTCGCGGCCGCGACGGCGGCCGCACGGCTGCGCGAAATCGCCTCGGCCATGGCCTCGTTCGAGGTCGACGAGGATGAGCAGATCGCGGGCAAGCGGTGGGAATCGGCCGGACACGGCCAAGCGCTGACGCCGCCGATACATCTGGACCGGATCACCGAATCCGCGGCGATCGGCCGGGTCACGGTCGAACGCTTCCACTCGGGGCGGTACGCCATGAACGGCGGTGTCGCGCCACTGATCTTCGACGAAATCATGGCCAGACTCGCCAACCACAACCGCCCGTGGGGACGTACCGCTCGTTTGGAGGTCAGCTTCCGCGCCCCGGCGCCTCTGCACACCGAATTGACCGTGACGGCGCGGTTGGCCGGACAGGTCGGCCGCAAGCGCCTCCTGCGCGGGACGCTGCACCACGGCGCAGTGCTGCTGGCAGAGGCCGAGGGGTTGTGGATCGAGCTGAAACCCGAACAGACACACGATATTTCGAAGAAGTGGAAAGAAGGTGTCGCCGGATGAGCGGCTACTCCCTGCTGAACGGCCTGCGTGTGCTCGAGGTGGCCCAGCTGGCGCCGTCCTCGCTCGGTGGGCACCTGGCCGACCTCGGCGCCGAGGTGATCAAGATCGAATCGGGTCCGCTGGGCGATCCGGTGCGGGTCGGTGGAAGTCGCGCGATCGGTGATCCGGACGGCCCGGCCTTCATGCACCTGAGGTGGAATCGCGGGAAGAAGTCGGTCGCGCTCGACCTGCGATCGGCCGAGGGCGCGCGGGCGTTTCTCGATCTCGCGCGATCGTGCGACGCGGTGATCGAAGGTATGCGGGGCGGTTACCTGGACTGGCTCGGAATCGGATTCGATCGCCTCCGCGAGGTGAATCCGGCGATCGTGCTGTGCACCGTATCCGGGATGGGAACCGATGGGCCGTACCGCGGTCTGGGCACCGGTGGTCCGGTATTCGACGCGTACGCGGGTCTGCGTGAGGTCGAAACTCCGGAACAGCCACCGGCGCAGGGGATTGCGGGTTCGACCAGTCCGCCGATCGCCATGTACGCCCTCGGTGCCTACGGTGCGATGGGGCTGCTCGCCGCACTGCACCGGGCGGCGGCCACCGGGACCGGCTGCCGGATCGAGGTGTCGGGTATCGATGTGGCCGCCGCGTGGATGCCGGACCTGACCGACGCGGAACTCAACCGGGACCGCTCCATCCCGCGGCCGACGTGGCTGCCCGACGGCCGGCTGCCGGACTGGCCGCGGCTCGAGGCGTACCGGACCAAGGACGGCAAAGCGATGCTGTTCGGATCTCACGTGGAAAAGTTCTGGCGCAATTTCCTGACCGCGGTGGGGCGCGAGGATCTCGCGGACGTGGATCTCACGACCGCCGATGCCGGGGCGCCCGCGCGCGCGCAGTACGTATGGCGAGCGCTGAAAGATATTTTCGCGCAACGGACCCGGGACGAATGGGTGGAACTGTTCCTGGTGCACGGAATTGCCGGTGGACCGGTGAATACCGTCGCGGAGATGATTGCCGACCCGCATTTCCGAGCCAGAGACAACACCTACCGAATCGAATGCGACGGCGTCGGAGAACTCGAATTCGTGACCAGTCCGGTGCGCGTCGCGGGGGAGAATTTCGCACCGGCGCTCCCGCCGGCGGCAGGAGCGGATACCGGCCGGGTGCTGCGCGAAGTAGCCGGGTACGACGATGATCGCATCGCCGCGGCGGCGGATCGGCATCTGCTCGAGATGGTGCGCGAGACGGATAGCTGAACCCTTCGAACCGAATCGACACTCACGCGAAATACGTTGTGTGAGTGTCATTCTCGTGCTTATTCGACATTCCACGAGAAATGGGTTCGGCATTGCGCGAAAAACCTATAGATGTTAGATTTACTGCTGTGCAGTGACGGTGGTCACATCTGCCGGTGTTCGGGTCCGATCCGGCCCGCGAATGACGAGGAGCTCGAATGAATCTTGCGGATCTGACGCGTTATTGGGGCAAGACCCGACCCCGTCAGCAGGCGATCGTTTTCGGCGATTCCGCCGAAACCTGGTCCGAACTGGATGCGGTCACCGATGCGCTGGCCCGCGGCCTGGCCGCGCGGGGCGTCGGCAAGGGGGACCGGGTCGCGGTGATGATGCTCAATCGGCCCGAGCTGGCGCACCTCATGCTCGCAACCTTGAAGCTGGGTGCAATCTGCGTCCCGCTCAATTTCCGGCTCACCGCGAAGGAGCTGGCACCGATGGTGGCCGATTGCGCGCCGCGAATCGTCGTCGTCGAGGACGATCTCGCGCACTTGCTGGAGGTGGCCGCGGCGCAGACGCCGTTCGAGATCTATGCGCTCGGCGGTAGCGCGCATCGCCCCTACGATGCGTTGATCGACCCGGGTGTTGCGCCGAGAGTGGATATCGCGGCCGATGACGGTGCCTTCATCTGCTACACCTCGGGAACGACTGGTGTACAGAAAGGTGCGCTGGTAACCCACCGCAGCGCGATGGCGCCGGGGATCTCGCAAACTATGATCTACGGTTTCAGCGCGCGCGATCGGGTGCTGTGCTCGGCGCCGCTGGTGTTCACGGGATCGGTGCTGTCGATCTTCATGCAACTGGTCGTCGTGCCGGGTTCGACCATGGTGCTGCTGCGGGAGTACGACCCGGAGATCGCGTTGGACACCCTCGAACGTGAACGGATCACCGCCACCACGACGGTGCCGGTCATCTGGGAGCGGATGACGACGCTCCGCGATTTCGGAACTCGCACATTCGCGAATTTCACCTTCGCCGCTACCGGAGGTGCGCCGGTCGGCCTCGATCTGGTGGAGTTCTATCGAGATCACGGTATCCCGCTCACCCAGGTGTACGGATTGACCGAGGCGTCGGGAATGGTCGCGACACTCAACTACGAAGACGCCGTGCCGCGTCCCGGGTATGCCGGGCTCGCTTTGGTCGGCACGCAGGTCAAGATCGGTGATCCCGGTGTCGATGCTCCCGCCGGTGAGGTCGGTGAGATTCTGGTACGCGGCGAGCATGTGATGCGGGAATACTGGAACAAACCCGAGGCGACCGCCGCCACTTTGGTGGACGGCTGGTTGCGCACCGGTGATCTCGGCCTGCAGGACGAAGCCGGGTACCTCAAGATCGTCGACCGGAGCAAGGACATGTTGATCTCCGGTGGTTTGAACGTCTACCCCGCGGAAATCGAGAAGGTGCTCCATCGCATCGAGGGCGTGGCCGATCTCGCTGTCATCGGTGTCAAGGACGAGCGGTGGGGTGAGGTTCCGATGGTGGTCTTCCACAGTGATCGCCCGGCCGCCGAGGTCATCGCTGAGATCGCGATCCTCGCCGGAGACAATCTCGCGAAGTTCAAGCGGCCGAAACACGCTGTCGCACTGAGTGAACCGCTGCCGCTAACGTTTTCCGGGAAGCTGGCCAAGCCGGTGTTGCGAACGCGTTTTCCGGAGGCGCCGGCCGATGCTTCGGTGATTCATGACGTCACCGCTACCGCCTGAGGTGGGTCGTATCGCCGCGGTCACCGGCGGCGAGCGCGGCGGAGCCTGAAAACCCTCTGCTCGACCGCGGCGGCAAGGCCGGGAAAACATCGCTGATAGATCGACGATTCAGCCCCCACCTTGAGTTTTTAATCTAAAGGTATTAGCTTTATCGGTAGGTGGCGGGCGCGTGTCGCGCAGCCGTCGTCGACGATTCGAGGGAAAGTCCGACCTATGTCCGACCTGATCCGAACCGAGCGTCCCCGCCCATCTACCGAAACCGACGACAGGACAACGAATTCGATGACGTGTATGCACGAGGGGCCGGCGCGGTGAAGGTCGGCGTGACGGCCGGACGCTGGGATGCGCAACCACCTCGGCGGATGGAGCGGGCGATCGCCGGTTGGAAGCCGGCCTGTTCGGCGACACTCGTTCTCGGCGGCCGGCCGCGCCCACAGTCGCGTGAGCGGATCATCGAGGCGGTGCGCGCATGAGCCTGGATCCGCGTACTCCGGTACTCGTCGGCGGGGGTCAGATCAACGACCGCGAAGGCGGCTGCGAGCCGGTCGATCTGATCGTCTACGCCGCCTCCCGCGCGGCGACCGAGGCCGGTAGCAGCCGGCTGCTGGAGTTGGTCGATTCCGTGCGGATCGTCGGACTGTTGTCGTGGCGCTACCGTGATCCCGGCGCACTGGTCGCGCAGCGAATCGGAGCGAACCCCCGCCACACCGGCTATACCGGCAGTGGCGGCAGTACGCCGCAAGTTCTGGTCAACCAGGCCGCGGAGGATATCGCCGCCGGGCGCTGCGATGTCGTCCTGGTCGGCGGTGCCGAATCCTGGCGTACGCGAATGACCCTGCGCGCACAGGGAATACGGCCGGACTGGACGGTGCAGGACGAGTCGGTTCCCGCGGCGCCGATGCTGGTTCCGGAAGTGCCGATGCGATCGGAGGCGGAACAGCGCGCCGGACTCGACCGGCCCGCCTACATCTATCCGCTGTTCGAACAGGCGTTGCGCATCTCGGCCGGCCGGTCGACGGACAAGCACCGCGACGCGATCGCGGCGTTGTGGTCCCGATTCAGCGACGTGGCCGCGCACAACCCGCACGCCTGGACACAACGGGCGTACACCGCGGCCGAGATCGCCACGCCCTCCGCGGCCAACCGGTGGATCGCTGCGCCCTATACCAAGCTCATGAATTCGAACAATATGGTCGAGCAGGGCGCAGCGGTGCTGTTGTGTTCGGTGGAAACAGCTCGGCGACTGGGCATTCCGCGAGAGAACTGGGTCTTCCCGCACGCCGGTACCGAAGCGCACGACACCTACGACATCGCCGAACGCGCCGCCCTGGACCGCTCGCCCGCGATCCGGCACGCGGGCGCCCGCGCACTCGAACTCGTGGGAATCGGAATCGACGATGTCGGCCACATCGATGTGTACTCGTGCTTTCCCTCGGCCGTACAGGTCGCGGCGCGCGAACTCGGGCTTCCCCTCGATGATCCGGGCCGGCCGCTCACCGTCACCGGCGGGCTGACGTTCGCCGGTGGGCCGTGGAACAACTACAGCACCCACGCGATCGCGACCCTGGCGACCCGGTTGCGCCGGTCGCCGGGCAGCTACGGACTGTTGACCGCCAACGGCGGCTACCTGACCAAGCACGCCTTCGGCGTCTACCGAACCGAACCGCCCCGCAACGGTTTTCGCCGCGACGATGTCCAACCGCGCGTGGACCTCGACCCGCGGGTGCGGTCGCATCCCGCCTATGCGGGCCGCGCCGCGACCGAGTCGTGGACGGTGGTCTACAACCGCGAAGGTGATCCGGAGCGGGGCCTGCTGGCCGCGCGCACCCCGGACGGGGGGCGCGCACTGGCGTCGACCGGCGACGCAGGCACAGTCGAGCGCATGGCGAATGCGGATGTCGCCGGCGAACAGGTCGAGATCAGCGCCGAGGGCGCCTTCCGATTCGTTACCGGCTAGCCGAATCGGCATGTCGGCAGTGGTCGAGCATTGACCACCTAAACCTAAAGGCTTAAGGTAAAAATATGCGCGGCGTATCACGTCGCGCCAGGGGAAACGAGGAGAACTCGAATGCCTGATCAGGACTTTCGTGAACTGTACGAGCGTCACGTAGGTGCCGTCGCGAGCGGTGATTTCACAGCGGCCCTCGCCGATATGGTGCAGGAGAATCTGCCCACCGTATTCGACGGGGTATCGGTGCCGCGCGGGATAGTGAACGGTGTCGAGATCCGCGATGTGCGGGTCGTGGACGGCAAACAGATCGGTGAAACGGTCTATACGACACCCGAGGGTGTGATCGGTCTGCGCTCGATCTGGGAACTGCGCGAGGGTCAGTGGAAAGCGGCCGCGCTGGAGAATTTCACGGTTTCCGGAGAATCGCTGTGACGGACACGGTGTCGGAATTGCCGTGGGGGCCGGCACCGGACGGCCTGGACCTCCCATATTGGGAAGGGCTGACCGTCGGTGAATTGCGCTTGCAGCACTGCGGCAATTGCGGGGAATGGATCTGGGGCCCGCAGTGGATCTGCGCGGCGTGCCACACCTTCGATCCGGAATGGACGGCCGTCGATCCGGTGGGCACGGTGTACAGCTGGGCTCGCAGCCACTATCCCTTCATCACCGAACTCGCCGACCGGGTGCCGTACGTGACGATCCTGGTGGAACTGCCCGGCGCCGGAAATCGGCGAGTCCTGGGCCTTCTCGTCGACGACGACGCGAATGTGCGCATCGGCGACCGCGTGACCGGACATGTCGAACGGGATCCGGGTGCGACGTGGCCGCTGTTGCGGTGGCGGCGAGTCGAGGCCGAAGGAGCGGGGGCATGAGCCGAATGACATTGCGAGGGGCGGCGGCAGTGGTCGGAATGGCGGAGCTGCACTACAAGCGCGGCGAGGCACCCCACGGCGAGCTGCGGATGACGTTGGAAGCCATCGTCGCCGCATGCGCCGATGCCGGAATCTCACCTCACACGATCGACGGGTTCGTCTCCTACGCGGGCGGCGGGCACGACGGTGCGGTGCTCGGCGGCGCCCTGGGAGTGGACGACGTGCGGTGGTCGAACATGATGTGGGGCGGTGGTGGCGGAACGGTCGCCGCGGCGATCAACAACGCCGCGGTCGCCATCGCCTCCGGCCAAGCGGAGACGGTAGTGGTCTACCGCTCGATGGCGCAGGAGGACACGGGCCGGCTGGGCTATGCGAAATACTTCTACGGCCCGCACTATCTGGCTCACGGCGTCGGTTCGCCCGCTCAAGTCTGCGCTCTGCGTACCCAACGCCTGCTCGAGCACGACGGTGTACCCCGTGAAGCGATGCGGGCATTGGTGCTGGCGGCCTACCGGCACGCGCAGAACAACCCGACCGCCGCCGGTTACGGCAGGCCCCTGGACGAGGCCACCTACGAGGCCTCCCGCATGATCACCGAGCCGTTCCACCTGTTCGATTGCTCACGCGAGAGCGACGGCGCGGTCGCGCTGGTGCTCGTCTCCCGCGACCGGGCACGGTTCATGCGTCCGGACGCCGCCTACGTGCTCGCGGGAGCACAGGGCGCGCCGGGCGGATACTCCGCGATCATCGACAACGACGATCTCTACACCAGCGCCGGGTATGCCGGGCGCCCCGGTCGCCCGGGCGTCGCCGACCGCCTGTGGGCCGCGGCGGGACTGACGCACGACGACGTGGACGTGGTCCAGGTCTACGAGAACTTCAGTGGCCCCGCCGTCGCCGCGTTGATCGATCACGGATTCGCGCCGGCCGGACCGGCGGCCGGGGATGTGCTGACCGTCGACAACATGACCGCCGGCATCGGGAAGCTGCCGGTCAACACGAGCGGCGGCAATATCGCCGACTCGTTCGTCAACGGGATGGGCCTCGCCGTCGAAGCGGTACGCCAGATCCGCGGAACGTCGACGAACCCTGTTCCGGGAGCGCGGGTTTCGCTGTTCATCGGAGGCCCGATGGCCCCACTGGTCAGCTCGACGCTGTTCGGCCACGAAGACACACTCTGACCCATCGAGGACCGACCATGGACATCAATCAGGACAGAACCACACTGTTCATCGACGGGCAGTGGACCGCGCCCAGCAGCGGCGCGGCGGTCGACGTCGTCGAGGCCGCCACCGAAAAGGTCATCGGTACGGCGGCGTTGGCCGAACGTTCCGATATCGACGCCGCGGTGGCCGCGGCCCGCAGGGCACTGGCCCCGTGGCGCGCTCTGGGAGCTGCTGCGCGTGCGGACCGTCTCGACCGGTTCGCTGCCGCGTTGAAGGCTCGGGCGAAACAGACAGCAGCCCTCGCCAGCCGCGAGAACGGCATGCCGATCACCACCTCGATCAGTGTCAACGGATACGCCCCGGCGCTGATGGTCGAGTACTACGCCCGACTCGTCGGCGACGCCGGACGAGAGGATGTGCGCCCCAGCGCTTTCGGCGGGCGCACGGTGGTAAGGCGCGAACCCGTCGGTGTGGTCGCGGCCGTGACACCGTGGAACTATCCCCAATCCCTGGCCGCGATGAAGGTGGCGCCGGCCCTCGCCGCGGGATGCACCGTCGTTCTCAAACCGGCGCCCGAAACCGCCTTGGACGCATACGCTTTCGCCGAAGCAGCCGAAGAAGCCGGTCTGCCGGCAGGCGTACTGAACGTCGTGCCCGCAGACCGCGACGCGGGGGCCTATCTGGTCGAGCACCCGGGCGTGGACAAGGTGGCCTTCACGGGATCGACTCCCGCCGGGCGCGCGATCGGTGCCGTGTGCGGACGGCTGCTGCGCCCGGTGACACTCGAGCTCGGTGGTAAGTCGGCGTCCATCGTCACCGACGACGCCGACCTCGAGCTGTTCGCATCGAAGCTGGCCGAGGTGTCGTTGGTGAACAACGGCCAGACCTGTCATGCCGGAACCCGAATCCTGGCCCCACGCTCGCGATACGCCGAGGTGGTCGAGGTGGTCACCGAGACGGTTGGGGCGCTGCGGATCGGTGATCCCCTGGACAAGGCCACCCGGATCGGGCCCCTGGTCAGCGCAGCGCAACGCGAGCGCGTCCTCGGCTACATCGAATCCGGGCGTGCTCAGGGTTACCGGATCACCACCGGCGGCGGCCGCCCCGGTGATCAACCCGTCGGATGGTATGTCGAGCCGACGGTGTTCGAAGGCGTCGACAACTCCGCGCGGATCGCCCAGGAGGAGATCTTCGGTCCGGTGCTGACCATCACGCCGTACGACACCGACGACGATGCTGTCGCCTTGGCCAACGATTCGGATTACGGACTCGGCGGCACGGTATGGACCAGCGACGAGGACCGCGGCCTCGCGATCGCCGATCGGATCGAAACCGGCACCTTCGGCGTCAACCACTACCTGCTGGATTTGGACGCGCCGTTCGGCGGGGTGAAGTCGTCCGGTCTGGGGCGCGAGCTCGGCCCGGAGGGAATCGCCCCGTACTACCGCACCAAATCGGTGTATTTCGGCACGCCCTGACTCGCCGCAACACCGATCGAACGGAGCCAACGATGACACTTCCGCTGAACGGAATCCGCGTCCTGGACCTCACCGACGGTCTGGGCGAATCCTGCGGCCGCTATCTCGCCGACCTCGGGGCCGAAGTGATCCGAGTCGAACCACCGGGCGGCTCGCGCTCGCGCTCGGCGGCGCCGACGGTCGGCGGCACGAGTATCGCCTTCGCGCTGCGCAACGCCAACAAGCTCGCGATCACCGCGGATCTGACCACCAGCGCCGGCGCCGAGCGATTCCGCGCATTGGCACACACCGCCGACATCGTCGTCGAGTCCTTCCCACCCGGATGGCTCGCCGAGCGCGGGGTGGGAGCCGACGACATGCGCGCTGCCGCACCAGGATTGGTATGGACGTCGATCACCGGATTCGGGCAGACCGGGCCCTACCGCGATTGGGTCGCGACCGAGGCGGTGCTGTACGCACTGTCGGGTGTCCTCTCGCGGTCGGGCGCGCCGGGCGCCGAGCCGTTGCTCCCGCCCGCAGGTCTTGTCGAAGAGACGGTGGGAGCCCACGCGGTGTGGGCAACCTTGCTCGCCTATTCGCGTCGCGTCGACTCCGGGCACGGCGAGACGGTGGACGTGTCCGCGTTCGAAGCGATGGTGCACGGTTTCGATCCGGGCTTCGGCACGCAAGGTTCGGCGGCCGCCGGCCGATCCGAGGATTTCCCCCGCGGCCGGCCCGATGCCGCCAACTTCTATCCGGTCTTCGCGTGCAAGGACGGCCACGTCCGTATCTGTCTGCTGGCCAAGCGGCAGTGGCGATCGATGTTCGAATGGCTGGGCGAACCGGCGGAATTCGCCGGACCCGAATTCGACACGATCCCCGCTCGATTCGCCGCGGCCGACCGGCTGCACCCGCTGATCGGGGAACTCTTCGCGACCCGCACCCAAGCCGAACTCGTCGAGGAAGGCGCCCGTCGCGGCGTCCCCGTGGGCGGAGTGCACACCCTCACCGAGGTTCTGAATACCCCGCACTTCGACGCGTCCGGTGCGCTCGTGGATGCGGACATCATCCCCGGCGTGCGTGCCAAGGTGCCCTCCGGCTACACGAAGATCGGCGGTGTCCGAGCCGAATTCTCCACGCCCGCACCGCGACTCGGCGAACACGACCGGACCGTCGAGCAGCGGCCGGCGCCACCGCGGGGTGGTAACGGCGATCCGTCGGCCGCCCCACTGGCCGGTCTCAGGGTGCTCGATCTCGGGGTGATCGTATTCGGCGCCGAATTGAGCAGACAGTTCGCCGACTACGGCGCCGACGTGATCAAGGTCGAGAACGCCAACTTCCCCGACGGCCTGCGGCAGTCGAAACGCGGTGCGGCGCTGGCGGCCTCGGTCGCATGGGGGCACCGCAACAAACGCAGTATCGGAGTGGACCTCAGGCACCCCGAGGGGGTGGAGATCTTCCGCCGCCTCGTCGCCGACGCCGATGTGGTGCTGGCCAACTTCAAGCCGGGCACCCTCGCGGCGATGGGACTGTCCTACGACAGTCTGGCCGAGGTCAATCCGCGCATCGTGGTGTCGGAATCCAGTGCGTTCGGCGCATCGGGGCCGTGGCGGACCCGACTGGGTTACGGGCCGCTGGTGCGTGCCTCGTGCGGGGTGTCCGCCCTCTGGCGTTACCCCGACAACGAGGAACTACTGTGCGACGGCCAGACCGTCTACCCCGATCACATCGCCGCGCATATCACCGCGAGCGCTGTGCTGGCGGCGCTGATCGCCCGCCGTCGGACCGGCCTGGGAACGACTATCGAAGTGGCGCAGTCGGATACCGCTCTGATGCAGCTCGGCGTCCAGCTCGTGGCCGAAAGCTTGTCTCCGGGATCGGTGGTCGCTCCGGGCAATGCGGATCCGCACTGCGCTCCCGCCGGTGTCTACTCCTGTGCCGGCGACGATGAATGGTGTGTCGTGACCATCCGTGACGACGCGCAGTGGCGGGCACTGTGTGATGTCCTGGGGCGGCGCGACCTGGCCACCGACGAACGATTCGCCACGACCGCGGACCGTATCCGGCACCGCGACGAAGTGGATTCTCTGCTCGCCGAATGGCTGCGCGGGCGGACACCTCGGCAAGCTGCCGCCGAGCTGCAGGGTGCGGGAGTCCCCGCCGGGCCGATGCTGCGGCTGCCGCAACTGCTCACCGACCCTCAACTGTCTGCGCGCCGCTCCTACGCCCACGTCGAGCACCAGTTGCTCTCCGCGACACTGCCGGCCACCGCGCGCGCCGCATCTTTCGCCGACATCGCCGATCCGCCCCTGCGGCCCGCGCCGTTGGCCGGACAGCAGACTCGGGAGATCTGCGCAGACGTGCTGGGGATGGCTGGGGCGGAGATCGACGGACTCGTTCGCGCCGGAGTGTTGCAGGAGCCCGCGGACGCGCGTCCCGCGACCCCGGCGGAAAATCGATAAATCTACAAGAAATAGGTTTATTTGGCCCCGCTCGCGGCATGGAAGCGCTACCGTCGTCTCACGAACTTCGTAGCCGCTCGCCGTATTCAACGGGCACGGTGATGGACAAGTCCCGCCTCCCGGTTGTTTTCATGCGTCGAGTTCGGCGTGTCTCCGGAAAAGCTGTGACAAAAGGAATTTCATGAAACGTCTCGAAGGTAAGGTCGCGTTCATCACCGGTGTGGCGCGCGGGCAGGGCCGGTCCCATGCTGTGCGGCTGGCGCAGGAAGGCGCGGCCATCGTCGGCATGGATATCTGTGCGCAGATACCGTCGGTGTTCTATCCGATGGCGACCGAGGAGGACCTCGCCGAAACCACCCGTCTGGTGAAGGAATCCGGTGGGCGCATCGTCACCACCGTCGGCGACGTGCGCAGTCGCGACGACGTCCAGCGAGCCTACGACGCGGGCATCGAACAATTCGGGTTCGTCGATGTCGTCGTCGCCAACGCCGGCATCATGCCGGTGATCGAGCAGGGCAGCGAGCCGCAGGCCTGGCACGATGCCGTCGACACGATGCTCACCGGCGTCTGGCACGCCCTCGAGGTGACAGTCCCCCCGATGGTCGAGCGCGGAAACGGCGGATCGATCACCATCACCAGTTCGGCGGCCGGCCTGACCAGCATGGGGCTCAACACCTTTCCCGGGCAGGCCGGGTACTCCGCCGCCAAGCACGGCGTCGTGGGCCTCATGCGGCTGTATTCGAAACAGCTGGCCAAACATTCCATCCGCGTCAACACCATTCACCCGACGGGTGTGAACACGCCGATGGTGGCGAACGCCGAATACGGCGCCTTCGTGAACTCCCACCCCGAGGTCGCCGACGACGAGGCATACAAGAACCCGATGCCGGTCGAACTGATCGAGGCGATCGACATCAGCAACGCCTTGGCGTTCCTGGCCTCCGACGAGGCCCGATACATCACCGGAGTGACGCTGCCCGTCGACGCCGGCTACAACAACCGCTGAAAGGGCCGGATAGCAATGACCACTACGTCCGATACCGCTGTCACCGCGCGAACGGTCGCCGACCGCGAGCAGATCTTCATCGGCGGCCACTGGGTCGATTCGGCGGGCGATGAATGGATCGACCTGATCGATCCCTGGAGCGAACAGCGTGCAGCTCGAATTCGCAGCGCCACCGGCGAGGATGTCGCTCGTGCCGTCCAATCCGCCCGGCGCAGCTTCGATTCCGGCGTTTGGTCGGGCAAGTCCATGGCCGAACGCGCGGACGTGATCGATGAAATCGCCACCAGGCTGGAGCGGCGGATCGACGAACTCACCACCCTCGGTGTGCTCGAGGTCGGCGTGCCGGTGACGGTCAGCGCGATGACGCAGCAGATGAGCGCGGGGTTGTTCCGCGCGGTCGCTGCCGAGGCCCGACAGTTCGAACAGCGTGAGGATCGCGTGCGCGCCGACGGCGGAGTGTCGCGCATCCTGCGCGAGCCCAACGGTGTCGTCGCCGCGATCATTCCGTGGAACGGCCCCATCGGCACCATCGCGTTCAAGGTCGCTCCGGCGTTGGCAGCCGGTTGTTCGGTGATTCTCAAGGCCGCACCGGACGCGCCGCTGTCGCCGGCCGTCTTCGCCGATGTGATCGCCGAACTCGTCGACGAAGGGCGGATCCCCGAGGGTGTCGTCAGCGTGCTCGTCGCCGACCGGGAGGTGTCCGAAAGCCTGGTGACCAACACCGGCGTCGACCACATCACCTTTACCGGTTCCACCACCGCCGGTCGCCGCATCGCCGCCCTCGCCGGCGACCGGATCGCCCGCGTGTCACTGGAGTTGGGAGGAAAATCCGCCGCCATTATTCTCGACGACGCCGATCTCGGGCATGTGCTGCAGTCACTGCCCATGGGCGGATGCATGCAATCGGGACAGGCGTGTATCGCTCTGACCCGGGTGCTCGTCTCGCGTGCCCGCCACGACGAGGTGGTCGCGGCGCTGTCGGCCGCGTATTCCGCGCTGCCGATGGGCAATCCGTGGGAGCCGACGACGATTCTGGGACCGCTCGCGGGGGAGCGCCACCGTGATCGCGTCCGGAGCTACATCGCGGGCGCCGTGGCGGACGGCGCCCAGGTCATCGCCGGCGGGCATGCTCCGGCGGGAGTCGAGCAGGGCTACTTCGTCGCCCCGACCCTCCTCGACGGGGTGCGCAACGACATGCGCGTCGCCCAGGAAGAGGTTTTCGGACCGGTGATCTCCGTGATCACCTACGAGGACGAGGACGATGCCGTCGCGATCGCGAACGACTCGATCTACGGCCTTTCCGGTGCGGTATACACCGAGGACTTGGAGCGCGGTTACGCTGTGGCCCAGCGGATCCGGACCGGCACGGTCAGCGTGAACGGATCGGTCATCGACTTCACCCTGCCGTTCGGTGGATACAAGCAGTCCGGCCTGGGCCGCGAGGGCGGGATCGAGGGGCTGGAGGAATTCTTCGAGACCAAGACGGTGCACATGCCTGCTCCGGCACAGTAATCGCCCGGCGGAGACGTCAGGCCGGTACGCGGATCGAGTTCCCGACCCGCGTACCGGCCTCGTCCTTGCCCGGTTCTAGGCGGTCAGGGTCGCTTGCGAATCCTGGTTTCGCATCACCCCGTACAGGAAACTGCGAACCATCTCCTCGAAGAGTCCTTTGGAGGTCAGCGTGTTCTCCGACAGCGCCCGGGTCAGGATGGGCTGCGATTCCGGGTCGACGTTCGGGAAGATCGTCGTGCGGGTGCTGGGACCTCGAACCGCGTCGGTGAGCGCGGCGCCCAGAGTCAGCCGCTCCATCCCGTCGAGGATCTGCACATGCAGATGGGTGGGCACACCCGAATCCTCCAGGAATCGCGCCGTCTCCTCGTAGGTGCCGATCAGCAGGTCGCGGGGAAGGTACTGCAGCAGAACCGGCGCCGCGTTGGGGTGACGCAGGATCGACCGGCGGAAGTTCAAGGCCAGTTGCACGAAGAACTCGGGCCAGTCCGGTCCCGGCTTACGGCGCGGAATGGTGCCCGCACCCGCGATATGCCGGGCCACCGCGGCCAGGATCGCCGATCGGTCGGCGAAATGGTGGTAGAGCGACGGCGCGCTCACGCCGATGTACTTGGCGAGTTTGGGCAGGCTGAAGGCTTCGAGACCCTCCGAGTCGATGATCTCGATGGACGCCGCGATGACGGCGGAGCGATGGATCAGAGGTTGCGACGGACGGGGCATCTCCGGCTTTCCACTCGGCTCGTGCCAGGTCAATTACCTAGCACCTTTAAGATTGATGGTAACGGTTCGCAGATCGGGACCGGTGGTTTGCCACCACGTCGTCGAGAACGTCGAGCAGGCGCGCGGCACAGGGCTCGATGCCTCCGTGTCAGTGGCCGGATGTGCCGCCGTCGACGGCGAGGGTCGATCCGGTCACATACCCCGACGCCGGGCCGGCCAGAAACACTACTGCCGCATCGACTTCGCGCTGGGTGGCCGTCCGGCCGAGCGAACAGCCGCGAAGAAATTCCGTCAGTGTCTCCTCGGCCATCGCGCCGATCATGTCGGTCTCCACGAACCCGGGCGCTACGGCGTTGACTCGGATACCTTTTCGGCCGGACCACTGGTGGGACAGGTCGCGGGTCAACCCGATCAGTCCGGCCTTGCTCGAGGCGTAGGCCGCTTGGGGCAGGGCGGACTTGACCAGACCGAGCATGCTCGCCACGTTGACGATGCTCGATCCGGGACGCATCACCCGGGCGCAAGCCTGTGCCATCCAGTACGCACCGAACAGATTGACCTCCAGAACATTTCGATAGTCCTGCGGGTCTTCGCGAGTGGCCGGCGCGGCATGGGTGACGCCGGCGTTGTTGACCAGGATGTCCAGGCGGCCGAACTCGTCGATCGTCGCCCGGGCCAATGCCTCGCACTGCTCGGGGTCGGTGACGTCGGTCGGTACGACCAGACACTGCCTTCCCAGCGCCGTGATCGTTTCCGCGACTCGGTCGAGCGTGTCGCGGCGCCGGGCCGCGACGACCACGTCCGCCCCGGCTTCGGCCAGCGCTCGCGCGAAGCCGGCACCGAGACCGGCTCCCGCGCCGGTCACCACGGCGACGCGTCCGGTCAGTGCGAACAGGTCCAGGACCGACTCGACGCTGCGGCCGGTGATGTCCATGCGTTGACTCCTGTCACGACGTCTCGATGACTAACGGCTATAGATTTATACGCGTTACGCGTGGTTCGCAAGTGCCATCTAGCTGGGTATTGCATTGAATTAATCTAATACCTTAAGATTTAGCCATTGTGGTTCCGATGGACGGATTGGGTTGATGAGCGAAGAGCGGACACCCCGGCGAATGCGGGTGATCGGCAAGGAGTCCGTCGCCGCCGGCGTGGTCGCGGTAACGCTGGCGGACCCGGACGGTGAAGCGCTGCCGGTCTGGGAGCCCGGCGCCCATATCGACCTCGTTCTCGGCGACATGACCCGGCAGTACTCCTTGTGTGGCGATCCGTCCGATCGGCGGTCGTTGACGGTGGCCGTACTTCGCGAACCGGACGGTCGCGGCGGGTCGGCCTTCGTGCACGAGAAACTCCACACCGGCGATCTGATCTCGATCGCGGGTCCCCGCAATGCTTTTCGGTTGACCGACGCCGAGTCCTATCTCTTCGTCGCGGGCGGGATCGGCATCACGCCCCTGCTGCCGATGCTGCGCCGGGTCGACGCGGCCCAACGGCCTTGGCGGCTCCTGTACGGCGGACGCACGCGTGCGAGTATGGCCTTCGCGGACGAGTTGGCGTCGACGCATCCTGGTCGGGTCGCGCTCTGCCCGCAGGACGAGTGTGGACTGCTCGACCTCGGAGCGGCTCTGGACGGCCTCGCGACCGCGACCGAGGTGTACTGTTGCGGGCCGGAACCGCTGCTCCAGGCAATCGAAAGTGCCTGTGAGACAAGAGATCATGTGAATCTGCACGTCGAGCGATTCGCACCCGGACCGATCGGATCCGACACGCCGGCACACTCGTTCGAGGTGGAATTGGCGCGCACCGGCGAGGTGATCGAAGTAGGCGCCGGCGAGTCGGTGCTGGATGCCATTGCGCGCCGCGGCGTGAACGTCGAGTTCTCCTGCCGGGAGGGCACCTGCGGAACGTGTGAAGTCGCCGTGCTCGAAGGTCGGCCCGATCACCGCGACTCCGTGCTCACCGCGGACGAACAGGCAGCCGGCGACGCGATGATGATCTGCGTCTCGCGCAGCCACACACCCCGGCTCGTGCTCGACCTCTGAACCATCCCCAAGCCCCCTCTGCCCGTCAGGAGATGTTGTGCCCCAACCGGAACCAGCCGCGCGGTATGACGTGCGCGATCACGTAGCCGTGGTGACCTTGAACCGTCCGGACGCGCTCAATGCGGTCGACGCGGCGCTGTCCGCCGCTGCCGGCGCCGCGTTCGAGCGCGCCGCACAGGATCCGCAAGTCCGAGTCGTGATCGTCACCGGTGCCGGGCGCGCGTTCTGCGCCGGCGCCGATCTCAGGGAGATCGCCGCCGGGCGTAGCGTCTACGATCCCGATCATCGCGAATGGGATTTCGCGGGGATAGTCCGGCATTGGATCCCCAAACCCGTCATCGCCGCCGTGAACGGATTCGCACTCGGTGGCGGAACCGAGATCGTGCTCTCCGCCGACCTCGCCGTCATCGATGAACAGGCGTCACTGGGACTGCCCGAGGTTCGGCGCGGTCTGATCGCCGCGGCGGGTGGCGTGTTGCGCATCCACCGGCAGGTTCCGCCGAAGATCGCCGCGGAGATAGCGCTCACCGGCCGACCCGTGTCCGCGCATCGCGCCTACGAGCTCGGATTGGTCAACGCGGTGGCTCCGGCCGGTGGGGCGCTCGCCGCCGCGCTCGAATTGGCCACCGTCATCGCCGCCAACGCGCCGCTGGCCGTGCAGCAGAGCAAGCGGGTGATGCACGAGAGCGCCGCGGAACATGCCGGATGGGGCGACGGTGAGTGGAAGATCAGCCGGGACGCGACCCGCGTCGTGATGTCCAGTGAGGACGCGAAGGAGGGCCCACGCGCCTTCGCGGCCAAGCGCGAGCCCCGGTGGCTCGGCCGGTGAGTATCGGAACGCGCGTCTCGGTGCACCCTCGATCCGATTGAACATAATACAAATATCGATTGACGTAATATGTAATGCTAAGTAGTGTGGGTCACATACCGAACCGTCCCCCGACCGCCTTTCCGGCGCATGTGACTTCGGTACGTGCACATTCCGAATCATCCAGAATTCCGATGCCGCATCGTCGGCCGAACGCCTCCCGGGCGCCGAGTTCGGCACAGAACTCCACGACGCCCCAAGCCATTTCACAACGAGAAGGAAAGCAATGGCTGCGACAATCGCCTCGGCCCTGTATTGGTGGGCCGAAACCACACCGGGCCGGCCCGCGCTCATCGTCGACGAGGAGTCCCTCACCTATCGAGAGCTGCAGGACTGGTCCAGCCGGGTGGCACGGCGGCTCGCCGAATCAGGCATCGCGCCGGGCGACCGGGTCGGCGTACTCGGCCCGAATTCCCTCGTCTGGCCCGTCCTGGCTCTCGGTGTGCTCAAGGCGGGCGCGGTGCTCGTGCCGCTCAATCCCCGACTCACCGCGGCCGAGTTGCGCAAGGTTCTCGACGACTCCGGTGCCGTGCTGACGATCGCCCCGCCGGAGTTCTCCGAACGAATCGAGCAGACGCGGACACTGGGAACCGATTTCCGCCCCCTGTCCTTCGACGAATTCACCGGGCTACGGGCAGGCGAGGGCGATGACTTCCGCATCGACGTGGAGCCCGACGAACCCGTCGCTCTGCTGTTCACCAGCGGCTCGACCGGATTGTCCAAGGGCGTGATCTGCACGAACCGGACGTTGCTGAGCATCGTCTTCGAGGCGACTCTCACCGAGGAAGGGTTCCGCCCAGGGTGCACCTCGCTGTTGCTGCTTCCCCTGGTCTTCACGCCCGGCCTGGTCTGGGGTCTGCTGATGTCGGTCGTCCTCGGAAATACGCTTGTCGTGGAAAAGGAGTTCCGTCCGGGGCGCGCAGCCGCCTTGATCGGCCGGCATCGCGTCAACGCGTTGTTCGGGGTGCCGCTGGTATGGGAATCCATCGCCAAGAGTGAGGAATTCGCCGATACGGACATGTCCTCGCTACGCACCGCCATTGTCGGCGGAGCCGCTGTCGCGCCCGCACTGTTGAAGGCGTGGGCCGACAAGGGCGTCGCACTGCGCCAGATCTACGGCATGACCGAAGCGGGCGGTGTAGCCACCGCCACCACGCGCGACGAAGCCTTCAGCCACCCCGAAACCTGCGGGGCCGGATCGATATTCACCGAATTGAAGGTCGTCCGTCCGGACGGTACGGAGGCCGGCCCAGGCGAGGAGGGCGAGATCGTGGTGCGCGGTCCCGGCGTCACACCCGGATATTGGAACGACGAGGACACCACGGCCCAAGCCCTGCGGGGCGGCTGGCTGCACAGCGGTGACCTGGGGACCCGAGACGAAGACGGCAGAGTGAAATTCGTCGATCGCATGAAGGATCTGATCATCACCGGCGGCATCAACATCTCCCCGGTCGAGATCGAAAGGGTGATCGCGGATCTGGACGGAGTCGAGGAGGTGGCCGTCATCGCCGCAGCCGACGAGCGATTCGGCGAGACGCCCGCCGCGATCGTCACCGTCAACGGAGCTGTCGACGCGGCCGCGATCGTCGCGCATTGTGATCAGCTGGTCGCCGATTACAAGGTTCCCCGCTATGTCGTGATCCGTGACGAGCCCTTGCCGCGGTTACCGAGCGGCAAGTTGTCCAAGACGGCCATCCGCGACGAATACCGCGATGTGGCAACACGATTCGAGAAGGTGCGATGAGCAATGTAGCCGCTGACGCGCCGGTGCTGATCGAGCGGAACGGCGAAATCGCGGTCGTGCGGCTGCACCGCCCGGACCGGCTCAACGCCTTCACCGACGACTTGTGCGAGGCGATCATCGCGGCTTTCGACGAGACCGACTCCGACGACACCGTACGTGCTGTCGTCCTGACCGGCACAGGCCGCGCGTTCTGCGCCGGCGCCGACCTCGCCGCCGGCGGCGATACCTTCGTGCTCGGCGACGACCCGGACACCGGCGGCGCACCGGCAGACCAGGGCGGCCGAGTCGCGCTGCGGGTGTACCGGTCACACAAACCGGTGATCGCCGCGATCAACGGTCCGGCCGCCGGCGTCGGAGTCACGATGACACTTCCGGCGGACATCCGAATCGCCTCGGACACAGCGAAATTCGGGTTCGTCTTCACTCGCCGCGGTCTGGTGCCCGAGGCATGCTCCACCTGGTTCCTGCCACGGATCGTCGGTATCTCCACCGCATTGGAATGGACGCTGAACGGACGAATGGTTTCTGCCCGGGAGGCGCTCGACCGTGGATTGGTACGCGAGTTGGTCGCTGCCGATCAGGTGCTGGACCGCGCGGTCGAGCTGGCGCGGGACATGGTGTCGGGAACCGCCCCGGTGTCGGTGGCATTGACGCGGCAACTGATGTGGCGGATGCTCGGAGCGGGCAGTCCGGAGATCGCCCACCGCGCCGAGTCCGTGGCGATTTACCTGCGCGGCGTGTCGGATGACGTCCGCGAGGGTGTGGATGCGTTTCTCTCCAAGCGGGATCCGCAATTCCCCGACGCGGTCTCGGCTGGGTTGCCCGATTTGTTCGGGGCGTCTGCTGGTTGATCCGGCTCGACGAGCGGGGCCACCAACTCACTGCCCGCGACTGTCGTGCATCGTCTGCGCAGTGGAGGCGCTACCGTCTTGCGGTACCGCTGGGGCAGGCGAGGGAAGGTGGATCGGATGGGCGGGGTGCGGGATCTGCTGTATGCGGCGAAACGCCGGATGTATCGGGGTGACCGGCCGGGGAGATTGGCCCGGGTATTGAATCGGGCCTCGGAGTGGATGTATTCGGCGGGCGTGTTGTCCCCTGGCTACGCCATGACTTTGGAAGTGTCCGGTCGGCGTACCGGGCGCCCGGTGCGGCTTCCGATCGCGGTCGCGGAGTACGAGGGGCAGCGGTACCTGGTGTCGATGCTGGGCGCGGAGGCGGGGTGGGTGCGCAATGTTCGTGCGGCGCACGGTCGTGCGTTCCTGCTCCGGCGCGGTCGTGAGGAGGTGCGGCTCACCGAGGTGGAGGTGGGGGAGCGGGCGCCGATTCTGCGCCGTTACCTTGCTGTGGCGCCCGGTGCACGTCCGCACTTTCCGATCGATCGCACCGCCCCGCTCGGTGAGTTCGAGCAGATCGCGGACCGGTATCCGGTCTTCCGAATCGAACCCGCACGCTAGCTCCGGTTGGGTGCGAAGTTCTCCCGGCCCCTCGGCATCCGGCGCGACTTCCTCGCCGACCGCGACGCCGCTGTGGCCGATCTGTCCGTGAGCTTGCTGTCGGTTTTCGCTGCAGGTAAATCGCGCACATGAATCGACGGGTTCGGCCTGGCGACCGTCTGGCGTAGTGTCGAAACCACGGTTACGCCGAGTGAGAGACGGTTGATGCGGCCGATTCGCATATGTGCGGTGCTGCTGGGCGCGGCCGTTCTGATGAGCGGCTGCTCGAGCTCGGCAACGCTGGGGCCTCCGCACCCCGGTGAGCTGCCGCTGCGCCGGGTCGCGCAGGTGCCGTTGACCGGCGGACCGGCGCGTTTCGACTACACCGCCCTCGATGCCGCGCGCGGGTTGCTGTTCGTGGCCCATATGGGTGCCGGGGAGGTGGTCGAGGTCGATGTGCGCGCCCATCGGGTTGTACGCACCCTTGCCGATATGCCCGACGTGCACGGGGTGCTCGTGGTCGGAGACACCCATCGCGTATATGCCACCGCGACCGGCCGCAATCAGCTCGTCGCGATCGACGAGGACACCGGTACGGTCGTGTTCGCCGCACCGACCGGCGATTACCCCGACGGGCTGGCCTACGACCCGGTTCGCCGTGCGGTGTGGACGACCAACGAACACGCCGGTACCGAGACCGTCGTCGACGCCGAAACCGGTGCGGTGCGCGCGACGGCCGCAGTGGGTGGCGAGGCCGGCAACGTCGTCTACGACCCGGTCACCGACCGGATGGTGGTCGCCGTGCACGGCCGCAACGATCTGGCGCTGATCGACCCCGCGAAAGCCACTGTCACCCAACGCATTCCGACTCCCGGCTGTGATGATCCGCACGGGCAAGCCCTCGACGCGACAGACGGGGTGATGTTCGTCGGCTGCGAAGCAGGGGCGGCCATGGTCACCGTGGACCTGTCCACCGGCAACGTCACCGGCCGCGACCCGGTGGGCGAGACCCCCGACGTACTGGTCTACGACCCGGGCACGCACCGGGTGTACGTCGCGGCCGAAAGCGGCTGGGTCAGCGTGTTCGACCGCCGCGCCGGCCGCACCGTCGCGGTCGGCGCCGCGCATGTGGCCGATGGCGCCCACTCGCTCGCGGTGGACCCCGCTACCCACCACTGCTACGTACCGATCCCGAAAGGCCCCGACGGCACTCCGGTGCTGTGGGAATTCGAGCCCATCAGCTGAACCTGTTTGGAACCCATGTCTGCCATCTCCCTCGACCGCGTCACCGCCGGCCACGACACCACCACGGTGCTCGTCGACGCCGACGCGGAATTCGCCCGTGGCGCCTGCTCGGCGGTCGTCGGGCCCAGCGGCGCCGGGAAGACGACACTGCTGCGGCTGCTCAACCGGCTCGCCGAACCCACCAGCGGCACCATCCGGCTCGACGGCACGCCGATCACCAGCCTCGACGTACTCGACCTCCGTCGTCGCGTCGGGCTCGTCGGACAACAGCCGGTCCTGCTCACCGATACCGTCTCCGAGGAGATCCGGTATGCCCGAGCGGATTTGGCTACGCAGCGTCTCGAGCAGTTGCTGGCCCTGCTGGGGTTGGGGCCGGAGTTCGCCACCCGTCGATGCGCTCAACTGTCCGGCGGTCAAGCCCAGCGAGTCTGCCTGGCCCGCGCACTCGCCGTCGAACCCGAAGTGCTGCTGCTGGACGAGCCGACCTCCGCTCTCGACAAGAACTCCGCCACCGCGGTCGCCGAACTCATCCGTACCCACACCCGCGACGGCGGCACCGTCGTGCTGGTCAGCCACGATACCGACTTCGTCGACGGCGTCGCCGACACGATCTGGTCGCTTCACCAGGGGCGGCTGACCCGTAGTTCCCGCCCCCTCGAACCACGGAACACGAAGTGACAGCGGGCCTTTCGGTGCCCGGTTGGGGCGGGGTGGCGACATCGCTGGCACTGGTGGCGGTAGCCGCCGCCATCGCCTACCGCCAGCAGTTGCACCTGACCCGCGAACTGCTCGTCGCCGCCGCTCGTGCCGGTATCCAGTTGGTCGCGGTCGGCGCGCTCTTGCTGATTCTGTTCCGGCACACCGGGTTGCCCGGCGCTCTCGGCTGGGTCCTGGTCATGATCGTCATCGCGGGGCAAGTCGCCGCACGGCGCGGCGCGGGTCTGCCGCACGCGGCTCGCGCGGCCACCATCGGCGTGGCCACCGGATCGGGCATCACTCTCGGCGCGCTGCTCGCACTCGGGATCATCTCCACCCAAGCCCGCGTCGTGGTCCCGGTCGGCGGCATGATCGTCTCCGCCGCCATGCAGGCCACCGGCATCGCCCTGCGCCGCCTGCGCGAAGACGCCCAGCATGCCCGCCCGGCCATCGAAGCCCGGCTGTGCCTGGGCCTTTCGGCCCGAGAGGCGTTCGCGCCACATCGTCGCTCGGCCCTGCGCACCGCGCTGATCCCCGCGATCGACTCCACCAAAGTCGTCGGCCTGATCAGCCTGCCCGGCGCCATGACCGGGCTCATCCTCGCCGGCGTCGACCCGCTCACCGCGATCCGCTACCAGATCGTCGTCATGTACATGCTGCTCGCCGCCACCGCGCTGGGCGCCCTCACCACTGCCCGCGTAGCCGAACAGGCCTTGTTCGACGACACCCAGCGGCTTGTACGGCTACCCGACCGCTGACCCCCTTCGGTGAACCGCGCCTCCCGCCCGACGATCCCCGGACTCCGCCTCTCTCTCCTGGTGGTGCGTACCGCACAGCTGTCAGGCGGTTGCTCGATCCCAACTACCGCAGCTGAGATCGCGGCAAGGCTTTTGCTCCGCAATGCAATGGACGGTCGAAATTGGGCCGTAGGTCCCTGGCAGCGAGCGTAGTGGGCGACGACAGTGGAGACAGCGTCTCCTACATGTGAGGAAGTGACGAGAAGTGAGTATCGCTCGACGTATCGCTTTGCTGTTCCGGGTCAAGACGAACAAGCTGCTCGATCGCACCGAGGACCCCCGTGAGGTGCTCGACTACTCGTATCAGCGGCAGTTGGAGATGCTCGCGCAGGTGCGGCGCGGCCTGGCGGATGTCGCTACCAGCCGTAAACGCATCGAGCTGCAGCAAAACCAGCTCCAGCAGGCCGCCGACCGCCTGCAGAGCCAGGCCCGGCAGGCGGTCGGGCAAGGTCGCGACGACCTGGCTCGGGAGGCGCTGACTCGGCGCGCGGCAACCCTTGCCCAGATCGAGCAGCTACGGCCGCAGTATGACGACCTGGCCGCGCAGGAGGCGAAGCTCACCACCGCCTCGCAACGGTTACAGGCGAAGGTGGAGGCGTTCCGTACGCGCAAGGAGACGATCAAGGCCACCTATACCGCGGCCGAGGCGCAGACCAAGATCAGCGAGGCTGTCACCGGCATCTCGGAGGAGATGGGCGATGTCGGGCTGGCGATCCAGCGGGCCGAGGACAAGACAGCGCAGATGAGTTCGCGCTCGCAAGCGCTGGACGAGCTGATCGCCTCCGGTGCCTTGGAAGATGCCACCGCTCCGGTCGGCCGGCGTGACGATATTCAGGCCGCCCTCGACGCCGGTCGGGGCAGTGATGTCGATGCCGAACTGGCGCAACTGAAAAGCTCACTCACGCCGGCGATCGAGGCGAACGCGCAGGAAAGGCCGCAATCATGATCGTTCGTATTCTCGGCGAAGGCCAATACACCCTCGACGACGCCCGCCTCAGCGACCTCAATGAACTCGACGACGAGCTGCTGCAGGCCGCCGACGCGGGCGACGACACCGGGTTCTCGCTCGTCCTGGGCCGCATGTTGGCCACTGTCCGGGATCTTGCTACCCCGGTAGCCGACGATGCGCTGGTCGCCTCGGATCTGGTGCTTCCCAGTGCGGACATGCCGCTGTCCGAGGTTCACGCGATGCTGCGCGACGACGGACTGATTCCGGGATAACTGCCATGCGTACCCGTTTCCGGCCGGACCATCGGCTCACGGCCCGCATGGGATTGACCATGTTCTTGCTCGGCTTGATCTATGTCGCGTTCATCGCGGCGCTGGTGGTGCTGATCAAGTCGGTCGTGGTGGTCGTGGTGATCGTAGGGGGGCTGCTGTTCGCGCAGTTCTGGTTTTCCGACCGGATCGCTCTGTACGCGATGCGGGCGCGTGTCGTCACCGCGGAGGAGGCGCCGCAGCTGCACGGCATCATCGACCGGCTCTGCGCCACCGCGAACATGCCCAAACCGCAGGTCGCTATCGCGGACCTCGATATGCCCAACGCGTTCGCCACCGGTCGCAGCCCTCGCCGCGCTGTCATCGCCGTCACTACCGGCCTGCTGCAGCGGCTTGATGCCGATGAGCTCGATGGTGTGCTGTCGCATGAGCTTTCGCACATCGCGCACCGGGATGTGGTGGTGATGACCACCGCGTCGTTCATGGGCGTGCTTGCGGGTCTGATCGCACGATTCACTCTGTACTCGGCAATGTTCGGCGGAGGCGGCCGGGACCGCCGCGACGGCGACAACCTGTTCCTCGTCGTTCTAGCCGTGATGGCGGTCTCCGCGGCCGTCTACGCGATCAGCTTCCTGCTGATCCGAGCGCTGTCACGGTATCGCGAGCTGGCCGCCGACCGAGCCGGGGCGATCCTCACCGGCCGCCCGTCGGAGCTTGCCTCGGCGCTGACCAAGATCAGCGGGGACATCGGTCGCATTCCCAGTCGTGACCTGCGCACCGAGCAGCCGTTCAATGCGTTCTTCTTCGCCCCCGCGCTGGGCGCCGGCGCCACCTGGTCGACGCTACTGTCCACCCATCCGAGCCTCCAGCAGCGACTGGACCAGCTCGGCGCACTGGCTACCGAACTCGGGCAGGAGAGCTGAAATCGAGATGGGATTCCTCAACGCGCTGCTGGGCCGCACCAAGCCGGTGCAGCCGAATCTCGATGTACTGTTCGCTGTTCCACCCGCTGCCTACACTCTGCAGGCGGCGCTGGACGTCCACCCGACCGGGGCTGGGGCCGTGTGCTTCAAACAGGCCGAAGGCGCCGGCGCAAGACAGTCCGAGGCGGAGATCCTCGATCTGCTGCACCTCGAACCGACCATCGCAGTGGCAGTGACGATCGACGAATTCGGCTACACCTGGATCACCTGCAGGCAAGACACCGCAGACTTGTCCGCGTTGACGACCGCGCTGCACGCGATCAATTCCACTCTGTCCGACAACGGTTTCGGCCCGAACCTGCTGTGCACCGTCATCGGCTTCGCCACCGCTGACCTCCCGCCACACCGGCTCGGCTTGGTTTACCTTTTCAAACGGGGCACCGTCTACCCGTTCGCGCCCTCCGGCGAGCAACGCCGCGACAACGCCCTCGAACTCCGAGCTCGCGCAGCACTTTCCGGCGAACTCCCCATCGAAGCCGAACTCGAGCGCTGGTTCCCACTGTGGGATGCGCCTGTGCCGTGACGACCCCGCCGCGGTGGCGCGGCGCATTGGCCCCGCGCTGCCACTCCCGGCGCGCGTGGTCCTGTGGAACGACCCGCCCGGCATCCGCGCCCGAGTCCGTTCCCTTTCGCCCGGCCACGTCGCCTCGGTGCCGGATTCGTGGTCGATTCCGCCTCCATTGATGCCCGGTACCGTGGCACGGAAGTGCGGACAGACGGAGCGGCTTTCGATCAGTGCAGCATCGCAGCCAAGCCGCATGACCGGCAGCGGGGCTGCTCGCGTCGATGCGCGTCCGAATCAACCGGTGTGGTCGGGGAGTCGGAGTCGTTTGAGGTCCGAGGCGTTCAGGGCGACGATGATGCTGGAGCCTGACATGGACGTGGCGGCGATTTGCCGCGGCCTCGGTTACGCGGCTGTGCCGGTGCCGAGTGTTTTCGTGCGCCGGATGTATTCCTCCTCGTCGATCTCCCCGCGCGCGTAGCGTTCGGCGAGGATCTGTTGGGGGCTGGGCCCGCGCTGTTCCGGAATTGTGTTCGGAATGGTTGAGCTGCTGTTGCCGCTGTAGCGGATCAGGGCCACGATGCCGGCCCCGATGAGTGCCCAGAAGATCACCATGCCGATGATCATGAGTGCATAGCCCCACCCGCTCAGACCGTTGCCGTACCACATCATCATCGTCGTCTCCTTCGCCTTGTTCGCAGGTTGGTTGCGCACCGTGCCGAGGGCAGTGCACGGCGGTGCGCGGAGGGTCACATCTGCATCGGCATCGGGCAAATGCCCTGTTGGTGCAGCCACATCATGATCGAATGCATGACCTGCATCATCGGCGATTGCATGTCCATCGTGGTTGCTCTCCTTGCCTCACCTGCCCGTGCCGGACAGGCACTACTACTTGCGCTACCCGGCACGAGCGGGGCAACGGCAGGGTGCTCAATTCCGGCCGGGGCGGCCCACGTCGACCATCATCACGGCCGTCATCAGCGTGCAGCCCAGCGCGACGAGCAGTAATCCCGACGGCATCACCCCGGTAACGACCAGGACCAGGGCGATCGCGATGATCAGCCCACAACAGGCGATCATCACCGCGCCGTGCCCGCGATGCCCGAACCCCTGCGCGCGCTGCGGTTCCCAGCCTGTCGATGGCTCTTGCGCGTGCATCGCGAAACTCCCTGCATCAGATGCTCGAGCCGGTCGCTCGAGTTCACCCTCAGCTTGCTTCGGGCGCGTCTGGCCGGACAGAGCCGTCCAGACCTTCGTCCCGGGGCCGAAAGACCCACCGGGCGGCCCGATACCGCCGTCGGTGGCCCCGGGGGCGCACCGGGGCAAGCACGGCTCGGAAGTGGTCAGGAAGATGAAAGGGTGGTTTTTCGTGCGGTGAGGACTACTGCTGCGGCGAGGCAGGCGAGGAGGGCGGCGAGAGCGAGCAGGCCGGCCCCGAGGGTGGCGGCGGTGGCGACGATGCCGACGAGAAGCGGACCGCCCGCATCGCCGAGTTCGCGGCCGATCTCGGCGGCTCCCATGGTCTGACCGAGTCGGTCGGGCGGGCTCGTCGCCGCCAGGTGCGCGAATCCGAGGGGAGTGATCACTCCGGCACCCGCACCGAGGATCACCGCGGCGCACACCGCGCCCGCTACCCCGGGCAGGAGCGCGGCGGCGGAGGTTCCGACGGCGGCCAGGAGAAGTCCGGCGGCCATGCCGGATCGGTCCCGCAGCAGTCCCCGGTCGCGGGCACGTCCTACGCGGGGTTGAATCAGCGCGGCGGTGGCGGCGAGTATCGACACCACGGCGCCGGTGGCCAGCGGGCCCAGGCCGTGGCGGGCGCCGACCGCGGGTAAGAATCCGACGCCGACCGCGAGAGCGGCGGTGGCTCCGGCCAGAGCGGCGGTCGGGCGCAGGAACGAGCCGCTGCTGAGGCGGCGTGCCAAATCCACAACCGTCCGGCGGGTTTTCGGCATGACCTCGACGGCGGGCCCGGTGACCGCCGCCCATACCGCCACTACCGCGGCGAGCGCCGCGAGTGCGGTGAAGAGCAGGTCATAGCCCCCGACGGTGACGAGGACGCCGCCCAGCAGCGGGCCGAGGGTGTAGCCCAGTCCTTTCCACGCGCCGTAGCTTCCGAAGGCACGTCCGTGTGCGGCGGCCGGGGTCAGGCGGGCGACCATAGCCCCGGCGGCCGGGGAGAACGCGGCAGCGGCCGCGCCTTGACCGAATCGTGCGAGACCGATCAGGCCCGGATTGCCGACCAGCGCGAATGCGGCGGACGCGAGCGTGAACGCTGCCAACCCGCCGAGCAGCACGGGTCGTGCGCCGACGCGGTCGGCCAGCGTCCCGAATACGGGTTTGAGAAGTACCTCCGCCCCGTCGTACACAGCCAGTAGCAATCCGAGGGTGAGCAGACTCGCATGCTCTTGCCTCGTATATCCGGCGAGCCCGGCAGCGATGCTGTGCGCGCCGAACGCGGTCACGAATCCGGCCGCGTACAACGGCCACAGCCGGGCTCGTTTCGCGTCGGGTCGATCGCCGGGGAAAGCGGTCATCGCGACTCGTGTTGCGTGCCAGCGGGTTCGGTGCCGGTGAGCAGAACGTGCAGTGGAGTACGAGCGGCAAGAGCGACAAGCCGCGCCAGTAATGGTCGTGCGAGGTAGAACCCGAGAAGACCGATCACGGCTCCGAGGGCGAGGCCGGCGAGTACGTCTTGCGGGTAATGCGCGGCGATGTACACCCGAGCGAAGGCCATGACCACCGCGGCCACGGCGGCGAGTACCGCGAGGCGTCGGTGCACCAGCCACAATCCGGCGGTGACCGCGCCGACCATGACCGCGTGGTCGCTGGGGAACCCGGCATCGGTACTGCAGTGCAGAATCACGATGTCGTGCAACGCATGACACGGCCGGGTCTCGTCAACGGCGGCGGCGATCGGCTGGTTGACCGCGAGCGCGGCCAGTACGCCCAGCGGCGCCCACACCGCAGCCACCATCCGGGCGGGATCGGCGTCGCGGCGGGCGGTCCACCATCCGGCTGTCAGCAGCAGTGCGAACAGCACCACCCCGTAGTCGGCGTAGCCGGACACGATCGGATGCAGCCACGGCGTATCGCGGGCAAAGTCGTTGACATCGTAGAAGATTCGCGTATCGAGGCTCATCGGCGCTCCTCGGTTCCCGGGCTGGTCTCACATCTGGTGCAGGGCTCGAAAGACCCGCTCGGTGTAGTCGGCCAGCCGATCGGAGCAATGCTCGAGTTGTTGCTCGGCTACGACGGCCGCAGGAGCGCCGAACACATCGCGCGCCTTGATGTCGCGATGCCAGCGCCGGAGACGTTCGAGACTCTGTTCCTCCTCCTCGAGCTCGGCCATCGTGAATTTGGCCTTGGCGATCTCCTTGTCGATCTCGGCATCGAACCGGGTGCACTCGGCAAGGAACTCGGCCCACTCCTCTGTGCGTTCTCCCGTGAACATCGCCTCCAGTCGGGTGGTGTCGGTGTCGGCGTGACCGGTGGCATCGAGCACCAGCACCTCACCCTCCCCGCGTTGCGCCAACGCGATCACCCGTGTGATTCCCTCGGCGAACACCGGAACATCGGGCACCACCCATACGCCCTGCCCGACCTGCAGTGCGCCCACGCGGCGCAGTTCACGCCACACAGCCACCCGATGCCGCGACGGCTCCGCCGGCACGCGTACCAGCAGAACCAGCCATCGGGCGACCGTCTCGTTCTTTGTCACGAAGAGAAATGTAACAGGCGTTACTTAGCCTCCTGTAGCAGACGGCGGCACGCCGACCGGCGGACGACCGGAGCTACGTGGCTGGCGAGGCCGGCGAAGGTTGTCAGACTGTGGCTGCAGGACGGGACGAGCCGGCGACAGCCAGCAGATATCCGGCGACGGCGAGCGAAGCGAGGAACGCCAGCCCGCCCAGCGGTGGATTCTGCAGGTAGGGGTGGCCGATGGCGCCGAACACGGACAGCTTTGTGAGCCATGTCGGCCAAGCGAACATGGGAACCAGCATCATGAGCAGGTAGGACAGTCCCAATCCGGCAGCCAGGACGGTCACCGCGAAGCGAGGCCACCAGGCGACGAGCCAGGCGCCGACGCCTGCCAGCCCCAGCGCGAACAGCGCCACGGCCGACATTGCTCGCAGGATGGCCGAGGCGTCGATGTCGCCGCCGACGACGAGCATCGCGATCAGCATGCCGGCCGTCGCGCCGACGATGACCACGGCCACACCCGCGAGCAGGGCGGCGATGCGCTGGCGGATCAAGGCGGCGCGCGAGAGGGGCGTCGACAACAGCACTGCGGTGCGGCCCTCGTCGAGGTCGCTCA
>NZ_LZMK01000300.1:0-658 GCF_001665865.1 Nocardia sp. 852002-20019_SCH5090214
AGATCGGCGTGAAACTCACGATCGACACTCGGCCGGGACAGGGGCTGTTCACGAATGTGTTCCAGAAGGGCGATTTCGATCTGGCGCAGTTCTCCTGGGTCGGTGACCCGTTCCCCTTGGGCAGCATCAGCCAGATCTGGGGATACGACCCGAACAACTGGCAGGGCAATTACGGCCACATCGGTTCCCCGGAACTCAACGATCTGATCGAGAAGACCGTCTCGGAATTGGACCCGAACAAGGCCATCGATCTGGCCAATCAGGTCGACCGCCAGATCTTCGCCGAGGGCCATTCGCTCCCGCTGCTGCAGTCGCCCGGCATCGTCGCGACCCGTTCCAATCTCGCCAACTACGGTGCGCGCGGCCTGGCCACCCTCGACTGGACGAAAGTCGGCTACCTGAAGTGATTTCCGGTACCGGCCATCCCCTGGCCTATCCGGTTCTCACCACGATCGGCGCCCTGGTGATCTGCATCGCCTGGGCGCCGTTCGCCGATTCGGAGCAGTTGGCCATGTTGGCGGCGGTCGCACTGGTTGTGGTGTTGTACAGCGGATTTCGTCTCGCGGTGGCGTTCGGGGTGACGCCGTGGCGCACGATTCCGGCGGGGACGTTCCGGGTGAAGCGGGTACGCCAGCAGAACCGGTTGCTGAGCCGATCG
>NZ_LZMK01000301.1:0-625 GCF_001665865.1 Nocardia sp. 852002-20019_SCH5090214
TGTTCTGGGCGAGCCCGGCGTGCCCGGAATGGACGGACGCGAAGGGACAGAAACGCTACTTCGACCAGAGCAACCAGTACCGGTTCGACGAGGAACTCGGCATCGTCGAGGATCCGGCGTCCGGGCGCAGCCGCGCGCTGGTCGAGCAGATTCCCCGGTATCTGCGTGCGATGGCCGCGCGCGGCAAGCCGGTGCTGGCCGGGGTGATGGAAAACGTCGTGCAGTGCTGGAAGTGGGACGACCGGCATCGGTGGCTGCGCGAGATCCAGGACCTCGGTTACGAGACCCGGGTCATCGCCCTGAATTCCGCGCACGTGCTGCCGCGCACCTGCCTGCCGGTGCCGCAGTCCCGCGACCGGCTCTACATCGCGTACTGGCTCAAATCGCTGGGGCGGCGGCCGGATTGGGACAAGTGGCTGCGCCCGAAGGCGTGGTGCGCGAGTTGCGAGCAGGTTGTGGACGCGATCCAGTCGTGGAAGAAGCCCGGCACGCAGATGGGCCGCTACGGCGTGCGTCACGGCCAGTATGTCTACCGGTGCCCGTCGAGGGCGTGCCGGTACGCGATCGCCGAGCCGATCACCACACCGGCGTCGGTGGCCATCGACTGGAGCCTGCCGCCCGGGGA
>NZ_LZMK01000302.1:0-616 GCF_001665865.1 Nocardia sp. 852002-20019_SCH5090214
GCTGAGCACACCACGACGAACGCGCCCAGGGTTTCTTGGTGGCGGGCTTCGCAGCCTTGCGGGCGGCGGTGCGCGGCGCGGCCGGGGTGGCGTTCGCGGTGTCCGGCGCGGTCGCGGTGGCGCGCTTGGTGGTCGAGGCACGTTTGCCCGCTGCGGGTTTCGCAGCCTTGCGCGCGGTGCCCGAGGCGGCCGGGGTGTCGGCCGGTGTCGGGGCGGTCACGGTTTCGGCCTTGCTGTCGGTGCCCGAGTCAGGCTTGGCGGCAGCGGTTTTCGTGTTCTTGCGGGCCGCGCCCGACTTTGCCGGGTCGGGTGTGGCGTTCTTGCGCGCCGTCCGGCGGGCCGCCGGGGCGGGCGCGTCGGCAGCCGGGGTGCCCGCCGCCGGTGCCGGTGCCGGTGTGGCGGTGTCCGTCTTGCCCGTGGCGGCCTTGGTGCGTGTGCCCGCAGCGGGTTTCGCAGCCTTGCGGGTAGTGCCCGACGCGGCCGGGGCGGTGGTGGTGTGCCGGCTCGTTCGAATGCCGGTGCGGCAGCCGCGCCGCGGTGGTCGCCGGCTCACCCTTGTCGTCCTCCGCTGCGCCCGTATTCGCCTCGGCGACGGTGTGTTCGGCGGCCTGGGCGC
>NZ_LZMK01000303.1:0-86793 GCF_001665865.1 Nocardia sp. 852002-20019_SCH5090214
CCGGTGGGTGGGGTTTTCGACCAGATCTGAACGAGTTCGCCGGAGGCGTGGTCGAAGTCGGTGCGGACCACCGCGGCATGCCCGGCAGGGGCGACATAGCCGATCCGGTCACCGGCGGCCAGGCCGGCGCGCGACTTCAACCGGATCCGGGTGCGCGGCACAACGGGCATCGGTTGAGCTTGTCATTCACGCCTCGCCAAGGCTTGGGTGGGATAGCCGCGAGGCACGCCACGGCCGGTTCCACTGTGCCCCTGATGTTCCACCTGACTGGAATCCCCAGCTATCTCCTGGTCGCAGAACTGGCCCACAACCACGTCCTACACGGCCAACTCCCACATCCGCACTACCCGCAGGAGGTTCACGCTGACCTGCTGAGGATGCCCCCGTTGTCGTAGGCCATAGCTGCCGTTGGAGGTCGCGGGTCGTGGTCGTCGACGCCGGCAATGCCATTCGATATCGCGTTGCGCCAAGGGCGAGCGTGGGAGAACGATGTGGCCATGGATGTGGGTTGGTGCCGCCACTGCGGTGATGAGACGGAGATGAGCCGCGAGCATATTCCCCCCGAAGCGACCGGCAACGACTCCGCGGTCACGCTGTATCAGCAGTTCGGGAATGAGGTCAAAGTGTTCCGCGAGTTCACGAATGGCCACGCGCTCGAAACCTTGTGCGTGGACTGCAATGGGGGCGCGAGCGAGCGCGGTCTCCCGCAGGCGTACACCGCGTGGCATCAGGACGTCCTCGGCCACGTACACCGGTGCGGTGCAGCCTACCGACAAGTCACCGGTGGCGATCCGAATGATTTGTGGAGCCTGACCCGCCCCGATGGCGCCGCGTTCACGCTTCCGTTAGAACACGGCCGTGGTGTCGATCGCGAGTCGCTGAACAACCTGCATCCGGGACGAATCGCCCGCCAAATCCTCGGCGGCATCCTTGCCGTGCAAGATACCCGCCGCCTGCTCGCTGACCATCCGCAACTGCAAGCCGCCTACTTCAACGACGAACCTACCTCCATCGCGCCGTTCACCCTGCACGTCGCCCTCGCCAATGTCGGCACGGCCTACATGGATACCAGCGCCTCGACAATCACGATCGACCTGGTCACCGGCGCCTCGACCGCCGACGAGTGCTGGATCCTGGCGCTCTCACCGTTCCTGATGATTCTGGTCAACGGTGACGAGTCGCCGGTCACCGCGACTCGCATCGATCACTGGTTCCAGCGATCCACCAAGGCGACCTTCGGCCGACGCCAGGACCGGACCGTGAACTATCCCATCGCCCGCCGCGACGAACTGCTCGTGAACACCCTTTACGACGGCCTGGACCGTCTGCCGCCGAACCCACCGGACCAGTAGGCACGAAACTCCCAGTGCTGCGATCTGAAACCGGCCACCCGTCGTCGGCTCCGTCACGGTCGGCAGCCGCCTGCGCCACCCGCGAATCCATCTGTCGCCGTGATTGTTTCATTCAGACGGACCTTGTGTCTCGCAATCCACTCAACGACGGATGCCGCAGTCTGCCCGCGTGAGTCCAATGTATCGACATGGGTACTTCTTTCTTTGTCGGTACCCGGCGCCTTGTGCGAGACTGCTGGCACGCGCGCGGTCTCCGAGGATCGGGCCGCCGGATGGGGGTCTTATGAACGAGCGGCTGGATCAGTACTTCGCCCAGTTCGAATACAACTGGTGCAGGAACTGTGGAGAGAAGCGCGAAGCTCTCGAGCTCGTCCCGTTCAGGTGCCCAGTCTGCAACGAGGTGCTCGTTGAGGAACCACTTCCGCCCGGCATGTGATAAGCAGCATCTGATCCTCTGATCCTGTCGGTGCCCGGCGCGATGGCTGGTAGGTCGAGTTTCTGGTGAGCTTGTATTCCTCGACCTCGACCGCCAGCGAGGTGACGCCGGGCGGCATCCGCCAGGCCTACCATCACCAGGAGGTTCCTCGAATCGAATGCAAGTTCGATCAAAACGTGCTGGGGTTCAACAAGATCGGCCGCATGTGTCGGTGCCGCCGACTACGTCGTGGACTCCCGACCCGGATACCGCGGTGCAGCCATCGATGCCGACCGGAATGCGGTACTCCTATGAGGATCACTACAACGCCTGGCGGCCCAGCTACACCTCGACCGGCTACCGGCCGCCGGCGGGCCCGCGCCCGCCGGGACAACATCCGCCGTTTCCCCGCGGGCTGCTCGATCCCTATGCTACGTCGGTGACCGAGGTGCCCGCCCCGTCTGCGGTTGGTCCAGCGCAGGCGGAGGTTCCGTCGATGACCCCCGGAACCGCTCGGCCGTGTTACCCGCTGCAACCGGACTGCTGAAGCCGGCGAAACCGCTACCAACGTTGCCGGGCAACGACTTTCGTGACACGATGCTGACATCATTCGCTGGGATGATCCTATGTCTTAGTCCCCCAAGCCATTTCCGCGCCAGCCAGCGACAATGCGGCCGGAATCGGTGAGGTGCGGTCTCGGCTGGCGAAACATGTCGGTGGGGTGTGGCATGCTCTGCGCCGATCGACACCTCCGAGTTCTGGTCGATCGTCTGCGTCACCTTAACCGGCTCTGTTTTGGTAGGGCCGGTGCCCGAAATCATTTCAGTCATGGAGGGTTTGGCGTGATCAGTTCGATTGCTTTCACTATCGTCGTTGTCATCGTCGCTGTGCTGGCAGCGGGTGCCGGGTACATGGTCTCGCGTGGCGGCCCCGACGGCGCCGAGGAACGTGCCCGCCACGAACATCAGCAGGCTGAACGGGCGCGTAGCGAACGCGACACCGCGGTGGCGCAGGTCCAGGCGTTGCAGCAGCAGCTACAGGAAGCCGCTACCGTGCGGGGTGGCCTGCAAGCTCAGCTGGATGGGGAGCGGCAAAAGTACGCCGATCAGCTTGACCTACTGCGCGGCGCTCAGGAGGAGATGCAGGACACCGTCCGGCAGATGGCCGGGGAGGTGTTGGCACAGTCCGGTTCTCAGCTGATTCAGCGGTTCACCGAGATGACCGATCATCGTGCGAAGGCTACGGCCGGGGAGATGGATCAGCGCAAGAGCGCGATCGAAGCCATGGTCACTCCGCTGCGTCAGGAGCTGGACAAGCTCTATACCAAGGTGCAGACATTCCACGAAAGCGGTATCGGCGCGTTTTCGGCGGTCGCCGAGCAGGTGAAGATGGCCAATAACACCAGCGAACGGCTCCGAAAGGAGACCGAGCAACTGGTCACCGCGCTGCGCAAGCCGGGAGTTCGCGGGCAGTGGGGCGAGCTTCAACTGCGCACTCTCGTGGAGGCGGCCGGCATGGTCGAGCACGTCGACTTCGAGCAGCAAGTGCATGTCGTCACCGACGGCGACAGCAAGAATGTGCGGCCGGACATGGTGATCAACCTCGGGGGCGGCAAGACCATCGTGGTCGATGCGAAAGCACCGTTCGGGGCATTCCTGGACGCGCAGGATGCCGACGATGAGGCTGCCCGCCAGGAGCGTGTCGCCGCGCATGCGCGCAACGTCCGCAGGCACGTCGAACAGCTTGCGGGCAAACAGTATTGGGCACAGTTCGCGCGCACGCCGGAATTCGTGGTGATGTTCCTGCCCGCCGATGCCTTCCTGCACGCGGCTCTGGACCATGACCCCGGGCTGTGGGATCACGCGATCCGCAGCAAGATCATCATCGCTACCCCGACGAATCTGCTGATGTCACTGCGCACGGTCGCCTACATGTGGCAGAGGCATACACAGTCGGTAAACGCCGAGGAGATAGCGAAACTCGGACGTGAGCTGTATGGGCGAATCGCCACGATGGCCGATCACCTCAATGCTATGGGCGCCAGCCTGGGAAAAGCGGTCGACAACTTCAACAAAACTGTCGGCTCCTTCGAGGGCCGCGTAATTCCCGGCGCCCGGAAGATCGCCGAACTGCGTGGGGACGACCCGGCTTTGAAGGACCTGGCACCTGTCGAACGCAGTGTGCGAGCGCTGACGTTCCCGAGCACCGCCGGCCCCGCCCCCGACGGTGACACCGGCGTGGCATGATCTCACCACCGTCGGCGCGGACAATCCAGTCGGACCGGTGCCGTGGGCGGGCTATCGTTGTCGGGCATGGCAACCGCAACGATTTCGATGGATGATGCGCTGTTGGCGCGGATTCAGGATGCAGGCGGGGAGAATCTGTCGGAGTGGATCGCCGCGGCCTGCCGATCCAAGCTGCTGACCGACGCCGCCCGCGCGGCCCGTGAATGGGAGCGAACCCACCCGGACGAAGCCGCCGCCGCCCGCACACAGGACGCGGTGCGCGTGCTCGAAAGCGAGGCAGAACGCGAAATCGTCGAACATGCCGAGCAGGCGGCCCACACTCGACGTGGGGTGGGCACAGAACCGGGCATCGTCGACTATCTGGCCGCCTACGGCCACGTCCGGGCACTGCTTGAGCAGGCCGAGCAGCGATTGCGCGAACAGCTCAGCGGTGGGCGCTGACCGAGTCACGCTACGCGGTGCCGACACCCGAGCAGGTCGACGCCCTGATGAACAACCCGGATCTGCTCTGGGAAGACGTGCCCGCGCCGAGGCTCCGCCGGTGATGAGCGAGGCCAACGCGACCGAGTCGCTGCGCCAGGCGGGCAAACAGAACGACCGCTTCGTGTCGGCGCCGTATGCCACCGTCATCTGATGCAGGACCGGATGCCCGAGCTACGCATCGAGGATGGCCGTGTGATCACCGCGCCGGGAGTGGCGCTGATGTGGCTGCCTGTCGACGGTGAGGTTGTCGCGAAGATTCCTCCACGCAAAGGGAATCGGCGGTGGCTGCACAAGTCGGTGCGTATCCGCTCCCCAGACCTGGACGGCGACCGGCGGTACCTGCGCCGCAGCTGCCTGACCCGGCTGGTCATCGCAGCCGTCGAACGCTACGGCCCGTGGTCCCTCGGGACATGGCGAAGCTGTCGCGCTGCACCCGGTCCTGTCTGGACGCGACAGGGATGGACTGCGGTTGCGCGTGCGTGGGACTGTTCTGCGCCCGCTGCGGGGAGACGACCGCTTTCCCCGCCGGTGTCGCGACCCCCGACGGCCTGGGCGAGGTCCGCACCTGCGAGAACGACTGCGGTCAGCAGATCACCACACCTCTACTGGTGTGGACCGACGACAAAAACGCCGAGGTCACCTTCGAAAGCTGACTACGGAGAAAGGAATTCGGTATGTGGCGCCGGGACTGTACAGGCCCGGCCCCACGCCGCAGGTTGCCCTGGCGCGGCCATCGGCTCGGTCGTCCCTGGTAGCTGGGCTCTGTCGATGGCTGATGGTTCGATACCTGCCGAGGCCGCGGTCGAGGACGGCCCTGGTGTGTGGTTCCGGGGCCGTCCGTTCAGCTCAGCAGCTTCTCGTAGACCGCGCGGGTCTTGCCGGGCCCCTTGAAGTCGGTGATCACCGATACCTCGCCAATCGTGTGGTCACCGGCGACATTGGTGAACCCCAACATGGTCCACGCAGTGTGAGCTGCGTGGTTGTCGGGTTCGGAGGTCAGATACAACCGTCGACAGCCCCGGCCGATGCCGTGGTCGGCAACCGTGGCGATCAACGCACGGGTGATGCCGCGGCGCCGGTAGTCGGGGTGGGTGATGACGTCCTGGAGGTAGATGTCGGCGGGGTCGTCCTGGCTGCGGAACGCGATCACCGCGCCGGCGATCGCGCCGTCGACGACCGCGAGCGGGCAGGTGGTGGAGAACAGGGTGGCATACAGCCAGTAGTCGGAGCTGGTGCGCGGTGTGATGTAGGGGGCGCCGGTGCCCATCAGGTCGATGACCTCCCCGATGCGGGGCACCGACAGCGGCTCGATCCTCATTCCAGGATCGCGGTGGGGTCGCCACCGGTGTAGATGACGGCGTGCTCGTCCGGCTCGGGTGGGTCGAATCGGGCGAAGAAGTCGTCGAGTGCTTCCGGAGTGACTTCCAGGGCGTTGGCGTCCTCGCGCTTGTTGCGCTCGTCGAGGCGGCGCAGCAACTCGTCCTTGTCCACGGGCAGGTACACCAAAAGAGTTTTGGCGCCGAGGGATTCGGCGAACTCGCGCCAGGCGTCGCGGTCTGGGCGCAGCCACAACCCGTGATCGAGCACTACATCGTGACCCGCGGCGATCTCGGCGGCGAGCTGGTTGCGGATGTCGTCGACGACGGGGCGTTCTTTCTCGAAGTAGGTGTCATGGGGGTAGTCGACACCGTAGCGGCCGTGCCGGCGGAAGACTTCCTCGTCGACCGAGAGCCGGGTGAAGTCCTCGTCCGCGAGGGCCTTGGCGAGCACCGTCTTGCCGGAGCCGGTGATGCCGCACAACAAAATGACCCGTGACCGGTGCATTCGGATGATCACTCCTTGCTCGTCGGTGTCGGTGGCCGCCATTCGACCAGGATGTTACGGGCCTGCACCACCCAATTTTCAGACAGCTGGGCCAGGGTGGCAGGCCGGTAAGCCGGGCGCGGGTCGGTGGGGTCGAGGCGGCCGTGGTGGCGGCCGACGTGATCGATCAGCCGGGCGGCTTCCGACCGCACTGCGGGGGTGTGTTCGATCCATTCGCCGCTGCCGAAGCGGGTCACCCGCTGGCGCAGATCGGCAAGCACACCGCGCCTCCATTTGAAGTGGTGCACGCACACCAGCCGATCCGGATCCGGCCGATATCCGGGGGCACGGTGATTGCCCGAGGCCACCACGACATCGGAGCGCACCGCCACGATCTTGCGGGGATCACCACCGAGCAGCCGGTGGGTCAGGTGCCCGCCGAGCGGAAACACCTGATCCGGGTCGATGCCGACAGTGATCGGCGGAAGTGCGCCATCGCAGGTGATGCGGTCGAACAGCAGACCGCCGACCACCGGGCGCCCGCCGGTGTCGGCGGCGGCGATCGCATCATCGACGCCGCCGGGGAATTGGTGAAACTCGTCGGCGTCGGCGAGCAGATGCCAGCCGGGCCCGGCCAGAGTGCGCAGCCGTTCACGCAACTCGGTGTTGGTGTGCTCGTGCCACGGACCCGTGCTGGTCAGGGCCGGTCCGATGCCGAGATCGGCGGCGGTGCCCAGCAACGTGTCCCGATGGCGCGGGTGGACCTGTTCGGGGAAGTGGAATGCGATCAGGAACCGCTCGACGCCGATCCCTCGATAGTGGCTGGTCCAGGCGGTGAGCAGGCCAGGTTCGACGGGCCCGATCACCGCGATCACCGGCGGCGTCACCGCCCGTCCTCCGACAGCCGGCGATAGGTGTCGATAAGGAAGGCCGCCTGTTCGCTCGGGGTGGCCATGCCCAGGGACTTGCCCGCCGAGGCCGGTGGGCGCGGCATCCGCTCGTCGCTGAGGCCATCCAGCGCCATGGCCAGGCTGACCGGGGATCCGGCGGGCAACACCCGCACCCACCGGTGGCCGATTAGCTGATGGGTCAGGTCCGGGTCGTGGCCGGAGACGATCAGCGGCACGCCGAGGCGGGCCGCGCCGAGGACCAGCCCGGATTCCTTGCCGACGCCGCGATGGCGGATCACCAGGCTGGCGTCGGCCGCGGCGTACACCAGCCGCAGGATCTGTTCGGGGACCGGGCCGGGCTCCACACACAACCGGACCCGGGGCAGGCCCCGCCACCGGTCGAGGATCTGCTGGTCGATCGGGTGCCCGGTGACCAGCAGATGCAGCGGCTTACGGATGCGGGCCAGCGCCGCGTCCAAGGTGGCGATGTCCTTGTGCGACCACCAGCCGCCGACCAGGCACACCACCGTCGCATCCGCCGGAATCCCGAAAACATCTCGGGCGCCGTCGATCTCCGCGTCGGTCAACCGCTGCCCGTCGTCGACGGCATAGGTCCGCACCGCGGTCGCCAGCATCGGGAACCGGGTGCGCAGCTGCCGCGCTACGGCCTCGGTGGGACACACGAGCCCAACCGCGCCCGCGCGGCGGCGAAATAACTTGCCGAGCAACCGTAACGGCAGGTCTTCGGTGGTGGTGACCTCGTGTACGAACCGCAGATGCGCCACACCGCCCAACGCTGCGGCAAGAAGGTGCAGGCCCTCGCTGGCGGTCAGGATCACCACCGCACACCCGGATCCGCCCTCGTGGCGGGCGGTGCGTAGGCAGGCGCCCTCGACCAGGCAACGCCGGAGCAGTTCGATCTGGTGCGGGAGGCGGCGCAGCCGATCCGGCCACCATCGCGGGCCCAGCACCGCGCCGCTGCCGATGGCCAGCACCCGCGCCACGGCCGCACTACCGTCCAGCAGCTGCGCAGCCGGGCCGCACCGCCGCGCCGGGGTCACGATGAGGCTGTCCGGGCCTGCGGCGGCCAGCGCGTACAGAGTGTGCTGGTAGTGGCCGCCGACCCGATCCGCGTAGGGTTCGATCAGCACCAATCGTGTTGCGGGGCCGCTCATCCGGCAATCACCCGCTCACCGTAGGAGCTGGTGAACCGGTGGTGCAGCCACACCGGATCGTTGAGGTGGGTGAACCGGTCCGGGTCACGGCCGGCGTCGTGCGCGAACGCGATACCGTCGCGGGCGCCGAGTGCGGCGTAGGAGGCGAACTCGCCGGTGCGGGCCGACCGCCAGGCGGCGATCTTCTGCCGCGCGGACACGTCGTCCATGCCGTATTCGCTGCCGCGGGCGAGCATCGCGCACTCGCGGAACCCGGCACGCCAGGCGTGATACGGGCTCTGATTGAACCGGGTCATCCCCGCGGTTGCTTCGACAAATTCGACGCGGCCGGGCAGGGCGGCCAGGACATCGACCGCGTCTCCGAGCTGCCGCAACGCCTCGGCGCGGATCAGCTTCAGCCCGCCGTAGCCGTAGGACAAGCCGTTGAGCGGATTGCGGGCCCGCCAGACCCGCATCGACACGCCCTCGGCGAGGGGTTCGACTGCGGCAGAGCCGAATTCGTGGTCGATGGCGAAGTCGCCATCTGCGAGGAAGAACTGAGCGGTGTCGGTGAGTTCGGCGGTGAGCCGGTAGGCGCGGCGCATCGGCCGCACCCCGTGCAGGCGTTTCACTGTGCCGCCAAACACCCGCGCCAGCCGGGAGTGCAGCACGTCGGCGAGCGGTTCGTCATAGGACAGCTGAATCACGTCGAAGCCGGTCATCGCGAGATCGCCTCCCAATACGCGGCGGCGACGACGGCCGGGGTCAGGCAGGTGGTGGCGGCGTGGGCGCGTTTGGCGTGCAGCCGGTAGAACTCCTCGTCACCGGCCAGCCGGCGCGCGATGTCGATCGCCGCGTCGAGGCTGTCGAACAGCAGTTCCTCGTCGATGTGCTCGGCGAACCAGCCCATCCGGGGCGCGATCACCGGCAGCCCCATCGCCTGGCAGTCGATCACGCTCATCGACCACGGACAGCCCGCCCGCAACGGCGCGATCCCAAAATGCGCGCCCGCCAACAGATTCCGATACCGGGCACGGTCACCGTCGTCGGACACGACGTGCACGCCGGGCAGGGCGGCGAGCTGGGCGCGGTGGAATTCCGGGCTCGAGTCCAGGGCGACCCGGGCCGCACTGCGGTCACCGAACAGGTCGGTCACCCGAAGCCGCACGCTGGTCTCCGCGGTGAGGCGGGAGGCCAGCTCGGCGAATCGTGCGGTGCCGTAGTGCCGGTACAGTCGATGGTTGTAGACCCCGACAAGCGATGCGCCCCAGCCGTTTTCAGCCTCGGCAGGGTCGCGGACGAGGCGTTCGTCCCGGGGCGGTGGCACCACGGCGAGCCGCCCGCCCAGGTCGAGGCCGTGGCGTTCGGCGACCGCGAGGGTCCATGCCGAGGCGGCGGCCGAGTGCACCAGCACCCGGTCACACGCGGCCAGTCCGGCGCAGAACGCCAGCAGCACTGCCGGGCCGAGCCCGGCATCGTCCAGCGATGGATCCAGGTGCGTCGCACCGAGGTCGGTCACCGAGAACGGCAGATAGTGGCAGTAGCCGGCCACCAGCGCGGTGCGGCCGGTCTCGAGCAGGGCCGCGCGCACCGCGGGCGCTTGCTCGATCTGGTTGACCACCACCACATCCGGGCGAGCGCCGCCCACGATCGCCGCCAGCTGCTCGGCATCGGCGCCGAACCGGGCCCGGTACTTCGTGCCCGGCAGCGCGGTGCGCTCGAACCACACACGCTCATCGGAGACCCGTGCCGGGGCGGCGAAGGTGATATCCGCGCCGAGATCAGCCAACGCGGGCAACAGCAGTTCGGCGACGGTGAAGCCCGAATCGGCGCTCAGCCGGTCGGGGTTGGAGATATTGAGCAGATACAGCAACCGCATCATGTCCTCCACCAGGTGCGAAAGGCCGCAGCGGCGGGATCGCTGCCGCCGGGCCGGGGAACCCAGGAAAACGCTGGTGGTACACGTGAGGGAATGGTGAACTGAACTCATTCACGATTCACTCAACTCACGCACGCGCGGGGGGACGAAAAATCTTGAAAACACCGCAGCTCAAGGCCGCCCAGCAGGCGGCCGAGGCGTTCGCCGCCGAAGTCGCCTACTGGCGCGAGAACGCCGGCCTGGGCAAGAAAGCGCTGGCGGTGAAGATGGGGTTCGACCCGTCCTACGTCAGCCACATCGAGGCCGGACGGCACAAACCAACCGAGGACTTCGCCCGCAAGGCCGACGCCGCCCTCAACTCCGGAGACGCGATCTGGCGGCGCTGGCGCGACTTCGAGGCCGCCCGCGCCCACGGCGCCGGCGAGCACGCCGCGCCGCTGTCGCCGCGGCTGGATCCGGCATTGGCCGCCGCAGCGCTGGTGTGCGAGCACGACGCCGCCCCCTGGACTACGACGGAGCCATGTACCGGCTGGGAATGCGGCGGCTGCTGCGCAACACCGGCACCGAACCGGTCACCCGCTACCTCATCCGCATCGCGGTCGACCGCTACCCCGGCGAGCCCGACCAATCCCGCGCCCACTACCGGCAACACCCCCTGACCTGGGATGAACTCGCACTCACGGCCACCTGCCGCGGCGAGCCGATGCGATGGGAGATCAAACACGACCTCGATGCATTCAAGGAAGCGTGGCTGCTGTTCGAAAACACCGGCGGCCGCTTCCCGCTGTATCCGGGCGAGAGTGTCTGGATCGAGTACGAGTACAGCATCGGCGAGGACAAATGGGGCCGCTGGTTCCAGCGCGCCGTCCGGCTACCCACCGCCCGCCTGGAGGTGCAGATGACATTCCCCGCCAGCCTGGACCCAGTGGTGTGGGGCATTGAAACCTCCCCGACCGCTGATGCCCGCCCAATCGCGACCCCACCGGCACGCACCAACAACAATGAGGCAGCGGTGTTCACCTGGAACACGACCAGCCCGCCACTGCACACCCGCTACCGCATGGAATGGCGGTTCCGTTCACACCCGGAAAACCACTGAGCAGAAGGGAATTCGACCGTGATCGAGACCAACCCATCCCAGACCATGACCGAACTGGGCATCGTGCAAGCCGACGCCGATATCCTCGCCCGGCCCGCCCGCGCATTCACGCTGCCCGACGAAGCCGGCACCGCGGGTGGTGTCGTCGACGACCTGTTCGCCGCCATGGACCGCGTCGCCCGCGTGCACCCCTTCGCCAAGGGCATGGGCATCGCCGCCCCACAGATCGGCATCGACCGTTGCGCGGCCGTGGTCCGGCCCGCCGAGCCCACCGACACAGCGATCGTGCTGCTCAATCCCCGTGTCATCGACCAGTCCGACGACACCGACGAGCAGTACGAGGGTTGCCTGAGTTTCTTCGACGTGCGCGGGCTGGTGCCCCGGCCGCTGCACATCACCGTCGAAACCACCACGCTGGCCGGCGCACTCGTCACCACCGCCTACCACCACGGCCTCGCACGGCTACTGCTCCACGAGATCGACCATCTCGAAGGCCGGCTGTACACCGCGCGCATGCGCCACGGGATCAAGCCGATACCCGTCGAGGAATACCGGCTCAGCGGACAGAACTGGACCTACGAGCAGTGACACATTCCGAGGGCGAACATCGCAAATCCAGGCTCTAGTCTCTAGAATTTGAAGTCTAGAGTCTTGTGTAAATTGTTGCGTTGCTTGCCTTTTCGTCTAGAAAAGCTCCCGCCCGCGCTACGGGAATGTCAGACTGCGCCGATGTCAGGATTCACACGCGATACCTACCACTACGGCGACAAGCTGGTGTACGAGGCGCTGCACTCGAAATGGGACCGCTACCACGGCACCCACTGCCGGTGCGGCCGGGACTGGATCACCGCGCACGCCGAGCCCGCCGGATTCACCATCGTGCGCTCCGGCAGCGGGTTCACCGCCCTGACCGGACCCGGCCTGACCGAAGGCGTGGACGAGAGTGCCCTCACCGCGAACGCGCTATGGGAGGCCGTCACCAGCAAGCCCGGTACCCAGGACTGGCACGAGCAGGTCCGCGCCGTCGACCGCAGCCCCGAAACCCAGGCTGCACAGAAGGCCGCCAGTGACGCCTACTACGCCAAGCTGCGGGAACGCTCCGCCGCGGCCAAAATCGAACCCGCGACCGCCAAGCAGATCAAATACCTCGAGGCACTGGCCGCCAAGACCGACCCCGAGCGCTTCGACACCGAATTCGCCAAGGCCGTCAAGGGAACCGACATCAACCCGCGCGGCGAAGCCGAAACCACCGGCCGCGCCGTGCGGCGGCTGACCCGCGCCTCGGCCCGCAAACTCATCACCGCACTCGCCGGCCGCGCCTGAACAACAGCAACTCGTGACGAATCGGCACCACCGCGATACTCACGTAGCGTCTACGGCGCCGAGGGTTGATACCCCGACGGCACGGACAGTCTCCCGGCCGCCGAGGCACCTTGGCGCGTAAACGGTGGCCTGCTCACCACGCGGACGCCAACGACAGTTCGTTTGCGGATCCGACTGCAGGCACCCATATTCCTGTAGCCGATCAGCGGGGCAGCCTGACATCGATCGGGTCCCGGTCTACGCGCAAACCGACCCAGTGGGTGTAGGTGGGAGCAAAATCCGGGAGGTAAAGGTCGTGGTAGTGCACCGTGGCCACCAGTCTGGGCTCGACCCAGTGCGCCGGCACGTCGGCCCACTGCGGCGGCTCGGCGAAGGAGCTGGCTTCTTGGGCGATTTCGTCCAGTTGTGCCTGCAGTTCTCGCCGCTGCGAGGGCGAGAACCCGGTGCTGACGGTCCCGGTGTGGACCAGCTCATCGGAAGCGTCGTAGGCGCCGAGGATCAGCGCGCCGAACAGCCGGTCCCGCGGTCGGCTAAGCGATGGGATCCACCCTCCGACAACAGCGTCCGTGGTTTGTCGTGTCCGTCGTCCTGCCTGGCGGCAGCGGTCACTGCAGAATTTTCGCGGTCGGCCACCAGACAGCTCCAGGCGGCAACGGCATACCGGGCACAGCCCCCAGGCCCAGTGGTCCTGCCGTTGCCGGAGAATATTCCACTGCTGATGCCACCCGCACCACTCGAGGGTTTGATCCATGCGCGGGCCGCGGGCCCGGATGCAGACGTTGCCAACGACTGGCGTGGCTACCTTCTCGACACTCCAGGACTGAGTCAGCAGGTCGGCGATCCACCGATTCTCTGGCTCCGCCAGGGCCGCCAGCGATTGATGGAACAGCGCGTTGACCTCCTCGCGGCCGAGGCTTCGCGGGACCGGAAGGTTCGGCAGATCCTCGATAGCGATCTCGAAGATCGTTCGGCCTTCGTAGACGAGCCGCATGATGTCGGCGTCGCATCCGGGCACCGTGGCAAGCAGAGTCGAAATGATCGAATGGCGGATCGCCTCGGAACTTTCCCGGTCGAATTGCTCCGGGGTGGGGTCACGATGGCTGCGGCGCCGTGTCACTGGGTCTCCTCCGCCGAATCACCCTCGGTCGGTCCGGCATCGGCCGGCGAGCCAAGGCTATCGGCGGGCGGTCCGTCGGGCAGCGTAGATCTGTCGTGACTGCCGCCGGGAAGTGCTTCCCTGTCACTGCCGTGATCGTCGGCACTGCGGCGGCGGTGGATACCGAAGGCAGCGGCAAACGACGCGAAGATCTCGGGGATGTCCTCCCGATCGGCGCGCATCAGCGCGATCAGCGTGACTACACCGACCATGGCCGTGAAGACCACCATCGGCCAAATCCCCTGAGCAAGAAGAGTTCTGATGACTTCCACGCGGGCTCCTTCGGGCACAAAAAAAGCCCCCAGCTGGCGCTGAGGGCTTCGGATCGATGCGGGTGACGGATACAAAAAACCCCGACCACTTCGGTGTCGGGGTGAGGACACAAATGTCCCCTCGTTTCCGAGGGTAGCAGTTGAATCTGCTGGCGCGCAACGCAATAGGGGTTTGCGCTGCTCATGGCAGGTTTCTGCGGGCTTTCAGCGCCGTCCGTCCCGAAAAGCACCAGTCTTGTTTCGAGGCTCCAAGGCGGCGTAAATGCCCTGGTGGGAACTCGGCCACTCGGGCGGAACTTCTCGCGCTTACGTGACAACTGCGCGCGTTACACACGAAAGTAGGAGTTTCAGGGCCCGCGCGTACGGCCGTAGATGTCTGACCCACGGTGGCCCCTGTGTCGTCGTCCGGATGTGCGGCGGCGACGAATCTGATGTGTGCATGCCCGTGACGTGCGTATCGGGCAGACCTACGTGGTGCTGGTACCTCACCGATTACCGGCCGCCCGCTACCCCGACCGTGAGCGGCCCGGGTTGTCGATGTGGGTGGCCAGGCTGCTGGCCGGCGCCCGGTTCCGGCTCACCGTCACCAGCATCGACTGCGACGCCGATCCGGCCACGGTCGAGGGGCTGCGACTGATCGAACGCGCCCACGCCGACATCGAACTCACCAACAGCCAGGCCGCCGCCCTCGGCCTGGCGACCGGGCAGGGCTACCGCGTCACCGGAATGCTGGTCGACCACACCGGTCGCCCGGCTCACATCCCCTCGCTGGAAACCCTCCGGGTCCCGGTGCGGTGGCTGTACCCGCCCGAGGATCCGCGGCTGCAACGCGCCACCCACCGCGACGCCGACCGGTGGCCCTACATCTAGATCGACAACCGGAACGCTGGGTTAACGCATTCCACCGATCGAATTCAGAGGCAGGTTCGAGGTTCTGCAGTGCCATCGCTGCCGCAGGCGCCCTCACGCCTGATCAGTTTCGAGCTGCGGCGCTTCGACCCGCTCGCAGGTGTCGACCCATCCGGCGAGCAGGCTGAGGGTGCCGAGCCGTTCGAGCGCGTCTTGCTCAGACATCTTCTCCGTCGAATGGGCTGCGCCGTTTCGGATCGTCATCTGGACACCAGGTGCGAACAACCTGAGTCCGTCATTCATCGACTTCACGTCGCGGTCCTCGGGTTGGCCAGGCCAACGGAGGCGGATTTCTCCCGGCTTAGCGGCGGAGTTGGAGAACGCATGTTGCCACACCGACGTTTCTGCGATGTCTCGCCGTTTGACGAGGGTCTTTACCTTGTCGACCAAGGCTTCCGCCGCCGCGGCCACAGCCTCGCGATAGTGACCGTCATCCCACAGAGGTCTAGCTGCACCCCAGACGGTGGGGTGCATCTCGGCGGGACCGGCCGGTCGCGGCTGCTCGATCTTGGCCGCCTCGATCATCTCATCGAGTGAGCCGATGATCTGCCCGCAAGCGATCAGCACGTTCTCCGGTTCCAACACAGGTTTGGGGTGGGTGACCGAAGACCACGCAGCGATAGGGTCAATGAGGCGACTCTGGCCCTCAATGCTGTACCTGACCTCGGTAAGCAGCGCGGCCCGCCGAGCACGGCCCGCAGCCTCGGCGACCTGCTCCGCGATCTCGGTTACCTGCTCGGGAGTGACGCCTTCACGCCGCGTGACAGCCGGAATTATCCCTCGACCGAATCCGGCTTCGGTCGTTGGAACGTGCAGCGCGAGGAACTCTCGGAACTTGCTCCGAAACTCGCGCACCGCATCCTGCGTGGTGCGTAGGTAATCGGGATCTTGTGAGGCGTCCATAGTGCCTTCGATCCTGCCTCTTTCGTTGTATGAAGCCTATGACTTCCAGGCGACTTCGCCGTCCGTCGTCACGTAGGAAGTACCTACAGCGATCGGGCTGTAAGAACAAATCCGCCCCAAATTCGGTGGTCAGGCAAGCACCGAACAGGTCACTGATCACCGCTGGCGGTGGCTCTTCGGCGGTTCGATCATCGCGGTGTTGCGGGCCGCGCGGGTGCGAAGGCCGTGCCGTGCTGACGCACCATATGGTTCGGGGGCCTGAGGCTGCGGGGCTGACTGGGCGGCTGGCCCGGAAATAGGTAGCGCGCGCCCCTGCGGGCTGGCTGGGTCCGCAACGATCGCGCTGGTTGCTGGATGAGTGCCTCGATCAGGACGCCCCGCTTCGGGGGCAGGCTTCTCAACGGTCAGGTAGACATTGGTGTCGTCGCGCCCGAAGCCCACGGTGCGGGCAGTCCAGCTTTGGTTCGCGGGCGAACCGCCACTCCCTCTTGTAGGCTTCACAAACCGGGACCTGTTCCGGCACAACATCTTCGACCTCAATTGCATCGATCGGTGACACACCGGGAAGTGGTGCGATGACCAGAGAAACACCGGTGGATCGAGCTCGTCTGCCCGAGCCGCAGGAACGGCTCAGGACATCGTTCAGGTCGGCGATCAAGGATTTGAGGTCGGCCAACCGCCACCATGATTTCGAGCGCTTGTGTGTCGCGCACGCTCGACAACGCTTCGATCCCAGCCTCAGCGAATCGGTTGGGCCGGTCAGTGCGGGCGGAGACCGCGGCCGCGACGGTTTCAGCCGCTGGACCGCTCTCGATGAGGACGCGGCCTCGTTCGCGGCCACGTTCCAGCCACCCGGCACGACCACGACAGTCGTGGCTTGCACCACCACGCTGCCCGACCGGCTGCCGGACAAACTGAAATCCGATGTGACACAGATTCTTTCCGACAGCCTACCGTGTGGCCGGATTTTGTATTACACCGTCGAGTCCCTATCGGAGACGCAGTGGAGCCGTGCCAGTGACCGTGTCGACGTCGCTGGCGTCGACATCTACTATCGACGACCGGAGTTGTTCGCTGCAGCGGCCCGCCGAACACCGGATTCGATCTCCACACGTGCTGTGGAATTGGTGATCATCGACGGTTCGATGCTCGCCGATGACCTCAGCCGCCCGGAATTCGCGGCGCTGGCGATCGACGTTCTGCGCCTGCCACCGGCATTGCTGCCCATGCAGCACACCCTGACCGACATCCACGCCGTCGTCCGTGCCCGCGCGCTCTCGGCGATGGGCAGGCTCGACGACGAACAGAGCGCGGTGCGGTTTCACTCCGCGCTGGAAACCGAGCTGGCCGAACTCACCTGTCCCGACGCAACGAACACGCAGATCCAGGAGCTGCGGACCCTGCTCGCCGATGTCGAAGAGGGATGGCGCTACCCCTTCATCATCGACGTCACCGGGGACAACTCCGCACAGCGGCGCTCCGATGCCGCGATCCGCACCCTGTGGGACAACGCGATCCACCGCCTCGACACCTGTGAGGCCGTGTGCGGAACACAGCGCCCTACCCGCGCGGTGCCGCTGGCCCGCGAGATCGGATGGGCCGGTGAACTGTTGGGTGCGATCGACGAGTTGTCCACCGGGTGTGACGAGGTCGGCAGAGCTCTCGACGAGTCCGCGCAGTCAGCGGTCGGAGTGCCTCGCCGCCGCCGCATCTTCGATGTTCGACGGCGGTTGGACAGCGTGCAGGGCGCGATCGCGTCTCTGCGGCGGCGGTTGCGCGCCGAGGCGTGCGGCGTCGTGCTCATCGAGGGCGGGTGGGGAACCGGCAAGACTTACCATGCGGCGCAATTCGCACTCGACCGCATCGAGCAGGGCGCGCCCACCGTCTTCGTCAACGGCGCCATGTGGCGAGGCTCGACTCGCTCGTGGCTGACCGAGCTCGCCCGCTCGGTCGACACCGGAATCAGCGGCCGCGAATTCCTGGACGGGCTACGTCTGCACGCCGAAGCCAGCGGCCATCGAGCCGTGATCATCGTCGATGCCGTCAACGAAGCCGCCCCCGCGCACTGGCCTGGCCAGCTCGCGGAACTGGCGGCGCGAGTCGCGCCCTGCCCGGAAATCACCCTCATCGCGACACGACGCAATGACGAGGGCACCCCGACATCGCGACCCAACGCCCGGCAATCGCCGTGGGCGATCTACCCCCACCGCGGTGTCGACCCCGCACAGGCATGGCAGATCCTGCGGCGCTCCTTCGACTTGCCCCCGGTCGCCGCACCATGGACGATTCCCGACTACCGGCGTCCGCTCGTCTTGCGGATGTTCGCCCGCGTCCACAGCGGCAGCAGCGCCGACGCCGTGGCTCCGATGGCTCTCGGGGACCTATTTGCCAGCTGGATCGCCTTGCTGTCGCATGACTTTGCCGCTCAACACCCCTCGCATTCGCCGGGGATGTATGACCGCGGGGAACTACAGGTAGTTCTTCGTCACCTCGACAGCCGTCCCGGCCAGGCAGTCACTCGTGAGCAGATCCGCCGCAACGCCGACGGGTTGTCCAGCGCCGAGGTCGACCGCGCCGTCGATTTCCTGTGCTACGAGGGCGTGCTCGTCGACACCGAAGGCCGCCTCGAATACGGGCTGCAACGAATCGCCGAATTCCGGCACGCTCAAGCGTTACTCGATGCCCGGCTCCGGCGTGCTCCCTCCGCGCCGAGGCGGCGTGCCCGCAGAAAATGGACGGACCCGGATCCGATCACGCTGGCGATGGCCGAACTGTCACCGGCACATTCCGGTCACGAAGTTCTGCGTGGCCCTGCCTGGGCGTGGCGGGCGGGTATGCCCGAAGCGTTCATCCTGTCGCTGCAAGGACGCTCGATCAGCACCGTCTCGCCCACAACCGTAACGCTCGCGCGCAAGATGCTGGCCGTGCCAGCCCGAAGACTGGCGATCTGGATGTTCGCCATCCACAACTCGGTGACCGCCGGCCATCCACTCGGTGCCCGGTTCATCGATGAGGAACTGACACGCACGCCACCAACTCAACGCGCACAGCAATGGATCGAGGTACTCCACGCGATCGCCACCTTCGACGCGGAAGAAGAGGAAGACAGCGACCTCGCGGCAATCCTTGTGTGGATCAACCGCCGCGCCGACACCAACACGCTGGACCCGATTCACGCCGGCGAACTCGCCCGCATGCTCATGTGGTGGCTGGCGCTGCCACCCGGGGAAACCGCCGCCTCGGCCACACGCACCCTGGCCGCCGTGCTCGCCGCACAACCCCATCTCGCCGCTAGCCTGCTTGTTCACGCCCGCGCTTGCGGCGACGTCGACATCTACGCCGGGGTGTGGAACGCGGTGTACGGCGCGATCACCCGCGCCACAGCCACATCCGCCGCCGAAACCCTCGCCCTGGCAGCCCACGATCAGTTCCGCACCCGCCACGCGACGGCGGGAAGCCTGACGATGCATCTGCGACTGCACGTCGCGCTCTACCGCGCCCTCCACGCCGCCGGCCAGGTCCTCGACACGAAAGTATGCCCACCCACGCTGCATGAGCTGACATGCGCATACGCGAGCGTCTCCCGCGTTCGCTGGAGCCATCGCCGTGTGGGCGCCCACAGCGATCACATCGCGGTCGGGCCGTTGCGTGAGCTGCATGAACGATTCGCCGACGACAGCACAACCGGTTTCGACGAACAGGTCGGCCGAGCTGCGCAGCTCCTCGCCGAAGTCGCTGCACAGCACGCGATCCCCTACCGTGACCGCCTGCGGTTACGGCATCAATCGGTGAGCGTGCGGAAAAAGCTCAACGACCAGGCCATACAGATGTGGCTGGCCGAACTCTCGGCACGACACCGCTACCACGACCAGCTGCACCGCATCAACGGTCGCTGGGAGCCGCCACCGGCGGGCAGCGGGCGTTGGCTGGGTCCTGACGACGGCTACGACGAGTTGCCCGACCCCACCATCGATCTGGAAGTGCCGCTGTATGCCGCCGGGTCGATCGACCGCCGCGACGCCGGCAAACTCCCCATTCCCGCCGCGGTGTACGACCCGACCGGCTGCCACGACACCATCGACGGCGCCGACTTTTCTTTTATCGAGCCCGACGGCAGCCGATGGTGGGTTCTGGCAGGTGAATTCGTCATCGAGAACCGCGCATGCAGTCCACCGGTCAACCTGGGGCAGCTAATCAACTCAGCACCCGATACCCCCACCGCCAGCCAAGTTCGGCCCGCACTCACACGGACACGAAACACTACTCAGGTACGACTGCGTTCCTGGCTTGTCCACTCCGCAACGGGGAAGTCGAGCTCACTGCCGCTTCCGGCTAGCGCAGGGGACTTCGCCGCCGCCGAATGGGATACCCTCGCCCAGGCCATGACATGTCCACCTCCGACCGGTGCGGACGCGCGGGTGATCGCCTCGACCTGCTACTACTTCAACCCAGGACCGCAGCCGGATCGGTTCATGCTGATCGTGCCGACCGCGCAGTTCCGCGCTCTGCTCGATCTCACGTGGACCGGCAGACAGGTCACCTGCACCGACCCTCACGGCGACGTTCTTCAACAGCAGAGCATTGCCGACACCTACATGCTGCCGTTCGTGGCGATCAGCGACGGCCTCCGCACCCGAATCTCCCAGCAGGGCTACCGGATCGCGTGGGAGACCACACCGTTCCACGAACGCAACGGCTTCGACGAAACCAGCACGCACCGCTACTGGCTCGATCACTCCTGACCAACAACCAGCCACCATCCCAACCAGCTATCCCATCCACTGCGCAGCCAGCACAGTCCCGCCACGTCGTTCGTAAACCGCAGATTTCCGGGACGAACCGGCACGCCGCCGGCGAGCCGGTCGAATGCCCGTTGCAGGGCAACGCAACCCGCTGGCCCGCAAGGTCCATCCGCGCCACGACCAGCGACTACTCCCAGCGTTGGAACCAGAACCGTGGTGCTCCCCTGAAGTAGTGGACATCCGAGATAGCGGGACGGTCGGTCCCTGGACAGGATGTTCACCATGCCTCGTCCGCGTCGATCGTATTCACCCGAGTACCGGGTGGAAGCGGCATGTCAAGTTATCGATTCCGGCCGGTAGGTGCATGAGATCGCCCGCGAGCTGGATGTGCACGGGAACCTGCTGCATAACTAGCTTCTATGGTGCCGCCGGCCTCGGCCTGGAGCGTGGCGGTCTCGGTGACCGCGTCGCCGGGTTGTCAGTACAGCCGCATAGACTGCTCGAGGTGCAACAATCCAAGCGCTCGGCACTTCTTGAACTCCCAAACCAGTTGCACGGGGGCGACCTGGCCGGTCTGCTCGCCAGCCTCGGTCTCGCCGCCACCCGCGTCAGCGGCAACACCTGGAGCATCCACGCTGACACCCCCGGCGGGCGCCATCACGACCTGCTCACCGCCCGGACGGTGGCCGGTCCCCCACGCCGCGAACCGCAGTTCGACATCCTTCCAAATGTTGTCGACGAGTTGCCCGCACACCAATTGACCCCCGAAGCTTTGACAACCTTAGAGAAGATTCGTGCCAACGCGGCGTCGGACGATGACCTGAAGACCCAGTTGTTGTACTCCCAGATCGAATTGACGCAAGCCAGTCGTCAGCGTTGCGGCCAGTTCACCGAACAACACTTCGGGCTCCTGGGGAGATACACGCTCAACGACACGGATGAGCTTTTGCTGCCGAACCGCAGCGCACACGTCGTCACCATCACTCAGACGCTGTTGCGACGAGTGAAGCTGCCGTCAATCGCTCTCAGGATGGCCCAGGACCCGACTGTGATCAATGAGCTGCGGGATGGGTCAGCGCAGGTGCCAAGCAGCGGTCTTTTGTTCGGATCCGCTGCACAGCAGGCAAACTCGCTGGTCTTGTCCGGATCATTCTTGGACCCGCTCATGGGGTGCTTGCTGCCGTACGTGTGGGGATACGCCTGCCCACGACCGATGTCAACAGTCCTCTTCGGGTTCGGTCGCGCCTTGCCTGCAGCGAACGGCCTTGAGGCGAGAGAGATGCTGGAGCTGCTGCAGCGCAGCGGGCGAAACTCCGCCGTCTCGCTTCCGACGTTCACGAGAACTGCAGCTGGGGAAGCCATCGACTGGTGGGTCATGCGACTCAACCAATTGTTCCGATACCTGACCGATCCAGCCACCTACATCGACTCTCAAGATCGTTACGTTCCACACGAGCAACTGCACTGGATGCTGACCCTCAGCCAGGTTCTGCAACTGACAGCGTCGCTGCAGACCACCATTCGCGACACGACCGCCCAGAGAGTCATCGCATTCACCCTGCTCGGATCCTTCGCTGACCGCCTCCTTGGCGAAAAAGTGGAACTCAAGACCCTGTTTTCCGCGAAATACGCTCAGGAACAATTCAATTTCGTCAAGTCCTGTATGAACAACCATGCCGCCGAGATCCTGCTTCCCGCAGCACAACGGGCACTCGACGCGCTCCAGCAGCTACAAAAGGGCTTCTTCATCTCCGAGCAGCGCGGAATCAAAGCTGTTCGCATCCACATGCCGAACGGCGCGGTCAAGGAATTCAACCGTGAAGATGCCGCCGCGCGGTTGATGGTCATCCACCGCAACGCTACACACGGGTACGGTCGTGGAGCCAAGCCAAAGAGCGTGACGAGCGCCGAAGTCGGCGAACGCCTCCTTGCCCAGCACGACGGACGAATCCCCGATGACCTCGCATTGTTGCCCTATCTCTACCTGCTCGCAGCCTTCTGTCGTCCAGATGACATCCGAGACCGGATCATCGAACAGATAGCGGTGATGTGAATGCTCGTCACGACTACTTCATCCGGCGGAAATAGATAGAACCCGAAGCAGGCGGAATCAAGCCGAAGTCACAAGGCTCGAAATACCCAGGCGTGCAATGAAAATGCTCCTCACCGGAGCGCGGCCTCGGCGCCACACCGAGCTGATCCTGCCCCGCGGCGCCGGCGGATCACTCCCGCGAGGAGCGACAGGTGAACGCGTCAGCGCGGCGAGCTTGAGGAGGTTCTGGTGTCAAATGCCTGTGTCGCTGAGTGTTCCATCGAGTCGTCGAACGGGGCGCCGGAGACGTCTGTTAGCCAAATTTGGGTTGAGGTTGCCTTTACGCGCGCCACCCGTCTCGAACGGAGTCACGAACGCTCCTGCGCGCGTGGACTTTTCGATACTCGTTACCTTCATTGCACGGTCCCCGTGACAGCGAATGGCCGGGTCAGCTGTACTGACTCCAGGATGATGTCGTGTCGCCGGTGAGGATCGCGTGGAGACGCTGGCGTAGCCGTGTTGCGTTGGCTGGCGAGTCACCGGCCCTGCGGAGTGGGCCGGTGATTTGCACGAGGTCTCTCATCCGGCGCAGGGTCTCGTAGCCGGTGGCGAATTCGGAAAGGTCGTAGCCGTAGGTGGTGATGAACTCCGTTACCCAGTGCTGGTCACGTCCGTAACGGATCGCGGCGTGCCAGGTCGGTATGAGGTCGACCTCGAATGGGCCGATGCTCACCCAGTCCCAGTCGCCGAGAATGGCGCGCGGTCGTGCGGAGTCGTCGTTCGTTCTGTCCCACAGTAGGTTTCCTGCCCAGGCGTCACCGTGGATGAGTCCGTGGCCCAGTGGCCAGCTGGTATCGGCGAGTTCGCCGGCCACGGTCTCGATCATGTTCAGCAGAGTCGCGCGTTCGAGGTCGGTGATGTGTCCGGTGTCGGTGCGGGGATCGTGCAGAGCGGTGCGCAGGGATTGCAGAGGAACCCAGTTCGGGAGGTCGATTTGTGCGGGGGGCGGGGTCGAATGCAGCTCCCGCAGTAGTGATCCGAGGTCGCGTGAGGTCGGAGGCAAAGCGTCCGATTGTGGGTAGTAGCGCCAGAAGCTGACGTCGTGCCCGTGCACGGCGAGCGGACGCGCGCCTGCGAGTGGGACGGTGGCTCCGAAGCCGCGTGCGGCCAGCCATGCGGTCAGCGATGTGACGGATCGGACTCTGGGCAGGTCGGCTGCCGCTGTGGACACGCGTGCGACGGCTTGATGGTGAGGTAGGACGAACGGCGTTGCTCGAGTGGTGAATGAGGTGGGCCGCCTCGTCGCTGAAGCCGACTTCGTGACAGGCGGCGCGCAGGATGGTGCGTAGGCTGGTCGTGGTGTTGATCATGTCACCCGGCACCATAGTCCGCGCGTCGGTTCGGGTGGGCCGTGATTTTCGACTGTGATGGTTTGCTGGTCGAGACCAGAGTCACGGGTTCGGAGGCGGAACAAAGTTGTTCGCCGCGCCTGGTTTCGGAATCGGCGCCGGACAGACGGCCCTGCGGATCGGGCGCTGTCGACGCCGCCGCTAACGCTTGGGCTACTGCGGTAGCGGCGTCTCTTTGCCGGGGGACTTGACGAAGATGCTTTCGACGTCGATTCCCTCGAACTACCGGACGGAGTTCTGATCGAACAGTAGCCGACGCACCGCCCAGCCCTCGTCCACCCGGAATTTCCACTAGGTGTGTGTTTATGCCCAGGATTCGACTTTGGCCAGGTTGGGAAATCCGAGATCCGTCAGCGCGCGGACGACCTCGCTAGTGGGGAGCCCACGGTAGAACGGGGCGGACACGGGCGCTCCATTATTGGTCTGAACCTCAGAGGAGTCTTCGACCACAAGCCCGATCACCCGGCCATCGCCAGCGACGATGGGACCACCACTGTTGCCGGGACGGGCGATCGCGGAGTACAGAAAAACGGGTTCGCGGCTCGGCATCGATGGAGTCGATGGGTTCACCACTTCGCCGCGCTGAACGGTGATGGCCATTTCCGCGGTCATCGGCACCCGCGGAAAGCCGAATACGAACGTCTCGTCAGCCCAGTTCGGATCGCGAAACACCATTCCTGCGAGGGGCTGGAGGCCATCAGCGTCGTCTGCCAACTCCAGTTCGATCACTGCAACGTCGAGTTGGGCGTGGGCGCGGACGCGACACGAGCGGTACCCCGCTGGGGTCGGCACCTGCTGAACTACTTGCATCCCATACCTCACGCCTTCCGCAACATGTCGGTTGGTCAGAATGTGCGCGCGATCCACGATGAGGCCAGTTCCCCATCGCTCGTCTGTCTCGGCGGCGGCGTCAGCTTCGGTCGCATAGCCCGTGATCTGGACGGTCGCAGAGCAATAGAACGGGATGATCAGTTCGGCACCGAGAGCTTCGGCCAGCCAAAGCTTTCCACCGTCTTGCCGCTGCAACACCGGTCCACCGTTTGCAAGATAGGTCTGGCCGCCAACAGCCTTCTGGTAGTCGAATCCTTGCGCGAGCAGCAGACCCGCGTGCTCCAATGCACCGAGTACGCGCACCACATCTGCCAGATTGCCTGTCGTGTTGCCGACTTTCCCGAGAAAAGTCATGAAATGGGCGACCGTCCATGGGTGGATCACCCCTTTCTCGTAAGGCGCGCCCGCAAGCTCTGCCCATTGCTGGTTGCGCGCAAGCCCGAAAAATCGATGAGCCAACTCCGCGATCTGGATACGCCACGCGATGGTCACCGGCGCGTACCTTTCCTTGCGAGGTTCAGGTATGCCATCACGCGACTCGGTCGCCGTAGTCGTCATGCTCCGACGGTATCCCTGTCCGTTGGCATCGACCCAACCGCGGCGGCATGGCCGCCCCAGGGCCGATCCCCCAACAGGGAATTCTCCGCGACCGACCGACCACGCCTGAAGCGAACGCCGGTCGGTAACAACCAACTACAGGTGCGCACTAGTCACCGCGTCGGTGTTGGCGGAGATTCGATAGAAGCCCTAGGACGGAGATCAGAACTGTGACGGCCTCCGACCAGCCCGTGAGGAGCCCGGTGGCGGTTGCGAGACTGACTGCCAGGGAGAGGGCCAGTAGCGGGTGAATCTCGGGCGGTCTCGGTTCTGGTGGTTCCAGTCGGGGATGGTCGGAGGTGGGAGTTAGGCTCATGCTCGCCTAGCCCTTTCGTGTCGCAGAGTGGATGGGCGTTGAGTGGCCCCGCCTGTTGCCTCAGGCGGGGCCCACCGTTTTCCGGCCTGCCGATGGTTCTGGGCGGGTCCGGTACGCCGCACTCTATGCGAGACCCCCGACGTGTCGCTTCTGCGCATTCGAGCCGTGGTCCCCGTCGCTCTGACGGGGAAAGCACTGTTCAGCAGGATAATTCGCGCGTTAGCACATACCACCGACACCTCGCCGCCCTGTGCATGAACCGGGCTGCTGGGGATAACTCCCGCGAAGGTGGATGCGACTGCGCACAGGTTGTGCACAACCGCCGTCTGCCGTTTACTCTGCTGGACTTCCGTCGGCTGCGGTGAACGCGGGCCACTGGTGCGCATGAATGATCGAGTCGAGCTGGCGGCGTTGTTCGCGTGCGGCGCGGTCGGCCATGGCGTGGGCGGCGGCGATGGCCCTCGAGTGCTCGCGCTCGCGCGCCTCGTTCTGCTGGCGGTGTGTGTCGGCCTGCTCGGCGAGCTGCCGTCGCAACGCCGCGTTCTCCTCGGCGGCGGCCTGGGCCTGTCCGCGGATGACATCTGCCTCGGCTTCGGCGCGCGCTTGCGCGGTGCGCGCGGCGTCGTACTCATGGCGCATCCTCGTCAGCGTTTGCTCGGCCTCGGTGTAGACACTGTCGCGATCCTTCTCCGCCGCAGCGATTCTCGCCTCGGCGACGGTGCGGGCTTCTTCGGCCTCGCGGCGTGCCTGGGCGGCTTCCACTGCCGCATCGTCGGCTGCTTGCAACGCCAGCGTTTCCAGTTCGGCGGCTCGGTCACGCTGCGCCGTCATCGCCGCCAGTGCACGCTCGGCGGCCGATTGCGCTTGCTCGGCGGCGGCGATCTTGACCGCGGCCTCACGGCGGATGTCGGCGATTTCGCGATCGATCGCCTCGGCACCGGTGATGGTGGCCAGCGTGTCGGCGCTGTCGCTGACGATCGCGGACAATTCGTCACGCAGACGTGCGGCCTCGGCCAGCAGACCCGCGACCGTCACCGCACCATCGGTGACCGGCCGCAGACTCGGGGTGGCTGGTTCGCGGGTCTGCTGCTGGGCGTGTTTTCGTTTGGCGCGCAACGCGGTCTGTGCGTTGTGGCTCGGGTCGGCGCAGTAGGCGAAGGGGCGCCCCGGCCGCCGGGTCGTCGTTTCAGGCTCGGCTGTGCAGCCGGGATAGCCGCACTGTGCCGAAACCGTGCGCTTGCGGGAGTGGAGGTCAATGGGTTTTGTCATTGAATTCCATTTCGTTTCATTACATTTCGTAGCCGTCGCAGTATGAAAATGAATCGGGGCGGTCAGGCGACGGGGCGCAGGCCGCCGTTGCGTACGCGGGGCAGATGCAGGCGGATGACGTCGGCGGCGGATTCGCTGGCGCGGCGGTCGATGTGGCCGTAGCGTTTGTCGGTGGTGTTGACCGACTCGTGTCCGGCGTCGCGGGAGACCACGAACAGCGGCACGCCGTCTTGCAGCTTCCAGGAGATGCCGGTGTGGCGCAGTGTGTAGGGGGTCAGGCGCTTACCCAGCAGGCTGGTGACCGCGTCGTCGAACCGCTCAAGCAGGTCTTCCGGGTCGGCGCCCTTCCATCCGGTGGCGGGGTTGAACGGCCGGAAGTTCAGCTCGTCGAGTGCTTGCAGCCGCCTCAGGGCCGGCAGCCACGCCTTCTTGTAGAAGTAGGTGACACTGATGGGGTTTCCGGTGGCGGTGTGGAACAGCAGCTCGTCGCGCGGGCGGTTCAGGTCGAGCCGGTCGAGGGTTTCCAGGGGCACGTTGACGGTTCGGATTCCCCGGCTGGACTTGGGTTTGCCGAGTTTCAGCGCGCCGCCGGCCCATTTCCACGCCTTGGTGATGCGCACCGCACCAGTGCGGGGGTTGATGTCGCCGACGCGCAGAGCGGTGACCTCGCTGGGTCGGGCCATCGACATCAGGCCGAACTCCGCGTGCGCGCGCCAGCGCGGCGGCATCAGCTGTTCGAACAGCTCCCATTCCGCGTCGTCGAAGTAGTCGGGTTCGGGGGCGTCGTTGCGGGGCAGTCGGGTGTCGGCGCACGGGTTGTAGGCGATCAGCGGGGTCGGGCGCACCGCGGCGGCGGCGCTCATCGCCGCCGAGAGAAACCCGTGCTTGTTGGCGATGGTCTTGGGCTTGTTGCCGATCTCCTCTTCCAGGTGCACCACCCAGGACTTGTCGGTCTCGGCCGTGATCGCGCCGAGAGGCAGATAACCCATGAAATCGGCGATGTCGCGGTCGATGTAGCGGTGGTAGCGCTTGCGGGTCTCGGGCTCGATCCCGGTCAGCGTGTCGGCGTAGCGGCGCAGCCACTCGGTGAGAGTCAGGTCTTCGACATCGGTCCCGCGCTGGACGTCGAGGATCTTCAGCGCTTCCTCGGCGCCGACACGTTCGAGCAGCGCGGCCCAGCGCGTCGCCTCGGCGGGGTCGTCGAATGTCTCCGAACTCTGGCGCCTGCGGCCATCGATGTAGATGTTGAACGGCACTTGCCACGCGACGGTCCCGTCCGCACGAGGACGGGGTCGGGGGGTCGGCATTGTCACCTCCGGTCGGTTCCAGGCGACATCTCGTGAGATGTCCTGTTACCGACCGCTGGTAACCGGCTGCTGACGCCAGATACTGACGCCGTGCACGCTCAGGATACGTTTCCGCGCCCTGAGCGGCCAGTCTGTGTGGTGGAGCCTAGGGGAATCGAACCCCTAACCCCTCAAGACGAAACCCGCTGGTCAGCGGCGGTCGCTAGTGGTCGGATCCTACAAAAGGTCACATCTCGCAGCGATTCGCCGCATTTCGCGTGCGCTCAGGGCCTGACGGCGTCAGCACCTGTTGGCCTCGTCGGCTGGTTGAGGCAGCCGATCGTTCACCCGCCTCGCGCCCGAGTGCAATCTCACGTGCGAATAGAATTCGATTGAAGCACGTTCAGTCCCCACTCGAATTACAAGCGCCGACTCCAATCATGAAAAGCCCATGGATCCAGCGGCAGAAATTTCGATCCAGGCGATACGATGAATCCTTGCAGATACACCCCGGACGCAGGAAAAACAATAGGCTCCGCCTGATATTCAACCTAACCGCCATTAGCGGATCCAGAGGAAGCGCGAGGTGAATTTAACGCAAAATCCGCGGTTTCAGACTTGCGTTGCGATTTGACTCTTCCGACGCTTTGTTCAGCCGGTAGAGCGCCGACGACTGCGACGATTGTGGTATCGGCGACTCCTCGGTGACAACCCGGAAGGATCCGGCGGGGGCACTATGACGGGCATCGCCGTTATCGCCAACGCCTCCCGGATGTCGTCCTCGGTCAGGCGCCACTGGCGCCCAATCTTGTGGCCCGGCAGCTTCCGTGCCCGCAATTGGCGCAAGTACCATTCTGTGGACTGGCCCAATCGTTCAGCACCGACCGAAACAGGCACCGTCGTCAGGGGTGGAACTTCTTGCTGGATACCACTGCGAAACTCGTCACCTGGCGAAAGCCGTTCATCTACCAAGGTTCAATTGCCCTTTCCGATGTAGCCGCATGCTTCATGCGCAGTCCCGGTCGATGACAACGGGCTGAGCGAGCACAGGCAACATACTCTGCCGCTGACGAGGATCCGGCAGACTCGCCGAACGACGCTCGCCCCAAGCCCAGGATGGCACGTCTCGCTATATTTCCTTTTCGCGCCACGGCGCCTCGGTGGGCCGCGTCAACGGAGCCGGTCACCGCGCCACGAGCATAGAAAGCGAAGAATGCTATGAATCAGCACGCTTCGATATCATTCGCTTAATCGAACTGACATGCCTTCTCCGAAAACTGCAGGTCGACACCTACAGCCCTTGAGCCGAAGTCCAGCACACGCTGGCTCGAATGACACAATTCGGCATACATGTTGCCAACTCACCAGTCGCTTCGCTCTCATACAAGAAAGCCGAAAAGAGAATCGAGGCAGCATGTCGCACATGCCCGGGCCGTCCCCCGCCGCCCCGCCAAACAAACCGATGGGTCCGGCATCCGGACGAACACCCACGCGTGCCGGCGCCCAACGTCCCGGTCTATCAGCGCCACAGATACAATCGAACACGTCCGCCGAGTCCCCGCGAACAAGAGTTTCTGCAACGACTCCACATCCCGAGCAGACCGCAGCCGAAAACTTGCTCAATATGAGGCAGCCGCGGACTACGCATGGAGAAAACATCAGGGTTCCGCTGCCACAAGTGGAGATCCACGTCAGACCGTCATCGACATTGCCACTGATATCGATTTCAGTAATTAGCGATCGTGGCAGGGTTGCGGCGGCAAACACACTCGCACCGCTGAAGTGGCTGGCCCACCAGCCGATCAGCTTCACCGTTGACGGTCAACTACTCGTCGTGACTGTCTCTGACACTGCTTCCAAGCTCCGCATCGATTCTCATCACCACCTCTACATTCCGTCGGAATTGCGCAGCCGTCTACACATTAAAAGCGGCGATCGAATCCTGCTCGTCGCGTCCGAAGAGCATCGCAAACTGGTTGTCTACCCGCCCCATGCGCTCGTCACAGCACTATTTTCACAAGACCCGTCAGTTTGGCTCAGATGGTGAGCACCAACGATATCCAAGCCGCTCAACTCCTTCTCGCGCGACTCGGCCTACGTCCCGAAGATCTTCTCTCACAATCGCCCGTCACGAACGTCCCCACTTTCGGTGAATATATCCCACGCGTCGAATCGATTTTGTCAGCTGGAACCGTGCGCACCTACCGCCCGTATTTGAACCGGATCCGAGAGCAATGGCGCGACCGTCCACTGGATGAGCCGACCGCGCTGGAGCTGAAGGAGATGGTCGAGCAGGCCAGACACGCAGCCGCGGCCCGGAAGAACTCGCGCGGTGGACGCTCGGCTGCCGAGCACATGGTCGGCGCCATCCGTTGTCTCTACCGCCACGCTCGCGACGACGGATACGTCCCCGCGGCAGGCAATGCCGCTGCCCACATCGACAAGCCCCGGCGACGACCCAGTTCCCGCACAGCCTTGTCCGATGGCCAACTCACCCAGATCAATCGCGTCGTCGCGACAACCGGCAATGATCCGGACCTGGACTCACTGATCGTGCGGCTGCACATCGAGACAGCGTGCCGGCGCGGCGGAGCTCTGGCGTTGCGGCCTCGAGATCTCGACGAAACGAACTGCCTGATCTGGCTACGCGAAAAAGACCAATCAGACCGGTGGCAGCCAGTATCGCCCACCCTGATGAAAGCACTGGTCAGCCACGGGAATCGAAGCGCGGATCCAGCTGGGCAACTCCTGTGCTACCGAAACGGCCGGCCGGTCACCGGACGCCGCTACGACTATCTGTGGGACCGCGTCGGCAGAGAAATACCCTGGGTAAAAATCCAGCAGGTCACGGCACATTGGCTGCGCCACACCACACTCACATGGGTCGAACGCAACTTCGGCTACGCCACCGCCCGAGCATTCGCAGGTCACGCGGAGCCATCCGGGGCGGACGGGCCAACGCTCACCTACGTCCGAGCGTCTTTGCCCGAAGTCGCTGCAGCTTTGGCCGCCCTCGTCGGCGAGCCACATCCACTCGCCCCAGGCGAAAATCACTGAAGTAGAACAACTCTGAGAGTCGGCGACGAGCGACTCCGGCACGGTCTCTCGACACCGCTGCCCCGCCGCATGCGTCCAAACGAATACATGACAACGGTCCCGTGCGCGAGCATCCACTCGAATACATTTGCCAAAGCGCAAGCCAGCACCTGTGACGGTTCCGTCCACGCCGGTACCCGTGACCGATTTCTTTCAACCATCCCGGCGGCGGATCAGCCGGCGGCCTCGGGCCGGTCGGCGAGGCCGAGCCGCAGGTGTTCGCTGTGATAGACGGCCTCGTCGAGAAGTTGAGCCACGTGGTGGTCGTAGAGGCTGTAGACGATGCTGCGCCCGGTTCGTGTCCCGGTGACCAAGCCGAGGTTGCGCAACAGTCGCAGTTGATGCGAGACCGCCGACTGTTCCATATCGACCGCTTCGGCGAGCGCGGACACCGGACGCGGCCCCTGGCGTAGCTCGGTCAGTATCAACAGTCTGCTCGGGGTTGCCAGGGCCTGCAGGGTCGTGGCGACCTGCGCGGCTGCAGCGGCATCCAATCGCGCGGCCGGCCGATCACGACCGTCGACCCCATGTCCCATAACTCCGCATCGTATACCAGCACACCAATGAAGATCTCTTCATATGTACTGTTATGGTGGTGAACGCACATTCGCCCGAACCACTCTTGGAGGTGTCCGTGGCTTCGCCCACTGCCGCGCCCGCCCGACCGGCCGCTGCGCCGGCCGCCGCGCCCGCGCGCCGCACACGATTGTTTGCGCTGCCCGAGATGCGTTGGGCTGCTGCGGCTTTGGTGGTGTTCGTGCTGGGTTTGATCGCGCAGTGGCTGGGTGCGCCGACGTGGTTGTGGTGGGCGCTGTATTTGAGTTGTTACGTCACCGGCGGCTGGGAGCCGGGGCTTGCCGGACTGCAGGCGCTGCGTGAGAGGACCCTCGACGTCGACCTGTTGATGGTGGTCGCCGCGATCGGCGCGGCGGCCATCGGGCAGGTCCTCGACGGCGCGCTGCTGATCGTCATCTTTGCCACCTCCGGGGCGCTGGAAGCGCTGGCGACCGCGCGGACCGAGGATTCGGTGCGCGGGCTACTCGATCTGGCGCCCGAGACCGCGACCCGACTCGACGCTGACGGGGCGGAACGCACCGTCGCTGTCACCGAACTGGCGGTCGGTGACACGATCCTGGTCCGTCCCGGTGACAGAGTCGCCGCCGACGGCTCGGTGCTCAGCGGCGCCAGTGAGGTCGATCAGGCCACGATCACCGGCGAATCCATGCCGGTGGACAAAGCCACCGGCGACGAGGTATTCGCGGGCACGCTCAACGGCACCGGCGCGCTGCGGGTGCGGGTCGATCGCCGCGCCGAGGACTCGGTCGTGGCCCGGATCGCCGGGCTGGTCGAGGAGGCCAGCAGGACCAAGGCGAAGACACAGCTGTTCATCGAGAAGGTCGAGCAGCGCTACTCGGTGGGAATGGTCGCGATCACGCTCGCCGTGTTCATCGTGCCGTTACTGTTCGGTGCGGCGGTCCAGCCGTCGCTGCTGCGGGCGATGACGTTCATGATCGTCGCCTCGCCGTGCGCGGTGGTACTGGCCACGATGCCGCCGCTGCTGGCCGCGATCGCCAATGCCGGCCGCCACGGCGTCCTGGTCAAATCGGCGGTGGTGATGGAACAACTCGGCACCACCACCCGCGTGGCGTTCGACAAGACCGGAACCCTGACCCGCGGAACACCGGAACTGTCGGAGATCCGCCCGCTCCCCGGCAGTCCCTTCACCGAGGCCGAGATTTTGCGGCTGTCGGCCGCGGCCGAACATCCCAGCGAACACCCGTTGGCCGCCGCGATCGTGCGCGCAGCTCGCTCCGCCGATATGCACCTGCCGGTCGCCGACGATTTCTCAGCGCAACCCGGGCGCGGCGTCCGCGCGGCGATCGAGGGCCACGTCATCCAGGTCGGATCCCCGCACGCGCTCCTGGCCCCGACCAGCACTACCGCACCTGCCGCCGCCGCGTCGGCCGCGGTGGCCGCCCTCCAGCGTGACGGGCGCACCGCAGTGGTCGTGCTGTGCGCAGATCGTCCGGTGGCCGTACTGGGCATCATCGACCAGCAGCGACCCGAAGCCGCCGACGCTGTCGCGGCGATCACCGAATTGTCCAGTGCGGCCCCGGTATTGCTGACCGGCGACAATCGCGACGTAGCCGTGCAGCTGGCCCGCCGGCTGGGCATCACCGACGTTCGTGCCGGCCTGCTGCCCGATGAGAAAGTCACCGCGGTCCGCGAACTGGAAGGCCAGGGCGAGCGGGTCACCGTCGTCGGCGACGGGATCAACGACGCGCCTGCACTCGCCGCCGCCCACACCGGAATCGCCATGGGCGGAGCAGGATCCGACCTCACCCTGCAAACCGCCGACGCCGTCGTGGTCCGCGACGACCTCACCACGATCCCGGCCGTGATCGCCCTCTCGCGACGCGCTCGCCGGGTCGTGATCGCCAACCTCGCCATCGCCGCGACATTCATCGCGGTGCTCGTCGCCTGGGACTTGATCGGCCACCTCCCACTCCCCGTCGGTGTCGCCGGCCACGAAGGATCGACCGTCATCGTCGGCCTCAACGGGCTGCGCCTGCTCTCGCGCCGAGCATGGTCCCCGGCGGCCACGACATCGCGCTGAGCGGCGGCACGAACGCGATCACGCGACGCGGACCGAGCGTGTCCGGGGCTATGAGTCGATCGCCCGGGCCGCTAATGGGGTAGCAGGCGTAGTGCGTTGAGATGTGCCCGGCATCGGTGATCAATGGGAGCCGGTCGACGGCAGGGGCACCCCGCCAGGCGCGGGGAGCCAGACGTCGGTGATCGGCGCCGCGTGGGCCGATTCGGCCACCGGCGCCAAGCCGTAGGCGTCCTCAAGGGTCCGCAGAACCGAGTAGTGATCGATACGCTCACCGTATTTGCCGGGGGCGACGCCGGCGCCGAAGAAGATGGTCGGGATGTGGTTGGCGGCGGTGCCTTCGTCCTCGTCGAAGGTCACCACCAGCAAACTGCGATTGGCCTTGGCCCAGTCGGCGTAGCGGCCGAGGTTGTCGCGCAGCCACGCGTCGCCGGCCGACACCGGGCAGTCGTGCATGTCGTTGCACATATTGGGGTTGACGAACGAGATCGTGGGCAGCCGCGAGTAATCCGCGGGGAAGGCAGCGAGGGGCTGGTTCGCGCTCGCCGCGACGTTGTCGAAGTTCACCCAGCCGTTGTGCTTGCGGGCGTACAGGCCGTTACTGCCGGTGCAGGCGGTATAGCCCGGGGTCGGCATCGACTCGGCGTATCCGGCGAACGAGTGCCCGGCCGCGGCGAGCCGAGTGCCCAGATTGTCCACCCCGGTGACATCGTACGGGCAGCTGTCATCAACCACGCCCTGCGTGGCACCGGAGAACAACGCGATGTAGTTCGGCTGACTGGGGTGGGTCAGCGCATGCGAGTCGGTGAACAACGCGCCGGTGTCGGCGAGTTGGTTGAAGTAGGGCGCGCTCGCGGTGCCGATGATTGTGTCGTATCCGATGTTCTCGAACATCACCACGACGATGTGATCGAACCCCGGAACAGCCACCGCGGACGCCGGGCCCGGCACCACGACCGCGGCGATGGTCAGCGCTGCCGCGCCGACGAGGACGGACATCCCTCGGGCGACTCCGCGGATCCCAAGCATCGGCACTCCTGACGACCTGGCGGACGATAGATATTCGACTACTGCAGTATTCCATCACAGCATCGTCGTGGCCGGAGGCGCCGACCAGCGCGAAAGAGGGCGCGTTAGAGTCGATCGCGAAGCGCTGAACGCGCCGCAGCCCATGTAGCCGCCCCACCTCGCGACCTGTGGAGCCAGCGGGCCGGGCATGCTTTGCCGGAGCGAGACCCCTGTGAGGAAGAAGTCTTGCCGCTGCGTTCAGCGGCGTTGTTCGACCAGGTCGCGCTGCGTGGTAGCCGACTGCCGCGATAGGTCGCAGAACCCGACAGGTCCCGTTCAGGGAATACAGCAGGATCCGGCCGAATCCCGTGGTGTCGGCGGACTCGTCCGCCGCCGGACGGTCGTGCTGAGTCCGGGGTTGCTGCGACTCACTCCTCCGCGAAATGTGAGTGCCCGCGTGCGATAGCTTCGGCCGCCGCGCGGTCAGCGTAGGTAGGACAGGACGGTCATCATTCCGGCCTCCTGGTGATAGGCGTTGTGACAGTGCAGCATCCACTGGCCGGGGTTGCTGGTGTCGAGGTCGGCTTCGACCGTTTGCATCGAGCCGACGATGACGGTGTCCTTGCGGGGCCCGTTTCCAGCGGGCGTACGGAGCTGGAATGTGTGGCCGTGCAGATGCATCGGGTGAAACATCCCGGTCTGGTGAATCGCAGCCGGATCCGTTGACCGGCGGTCACGTCCAGAGGCGTGCGGTGGTCGTAGGTGCGGCCGTTGAGGGTCCAGATATGTCGGCTGTTGTCGGCGCCGAGCGCGATATCGAGGGTGTGGTCAGGGCTCTTCTGCGGTAGCCGGGCGCTGTCGGTGGCGATGAGCTTGTCCGCGGTCAGCGGGGCGGCGGTGAGCTCGGCCGGGCGCACATCGGATGCGGGTGCGGCGCCGCCACCGGTGCGGATGAGCGCGAACCCCTGCCCCGCTTTGCCTTCGGCTGCGGCGATGAGAGGAAAGACGCCGTCGCCGAGATCGATGACGGCGTCGTAGCGCTCGCCCATGCCGATGAGCAGACTGTCGGTGCTGGTCGCCACGACGGGGTAGCCGTCGGTGTGGGTGACCCGTAACCGGTGGCCTCTGACAGCGACGCGGAAGGCGGTATCGGCGCCGGCATTGATGATTCGCAACCGCATCCGCTGACCGGGCTTGCCGGGAAGGGTGACCGGGTCGGTGCCGGTGCGGCCGTTGATGAGGAAGTACGGGTAGTCCTTGACGTCGCCGGCGTCGCTGCCGAGCGGGATGCTCGGGTCGGTGGGCATCGACATGCCGCCCATGTTCATGCCACCCATGCCGCTCATACCGTTGGCCTGCAACTGCCGCAGCTGTTTGTCGGGGGTGCGGCCACCGATGCCGTCGAGCCAATCGTCCAGGACGATGACGGCCTCGGTGTCGTAGTCGCGGCCGTCGGCGGGGTCTTCGACGATCAGCGGCGCGTACAGCCCGCGGTCGAATTGCAATCCGACGTGCGGATGGAACCAGTACGTGCCGGGATCGGGGGTGGTGAACTCGTAGCGAAAACCGCTGTGGGGGGCGATCGCGGGCTGAGTGATGTCGGGACTGCCGTCCATAGTTGCACAGCGCGATACCGTGCCAATGGATCGTGGTCGGCGCGGGGAGCATGTTGGTGACCTCGGCGCGCAGGACCTCGCCGCGGGCCAAGCGGATCTCCTGGCCGGGCAGCCGCCCGCCGTATGTCCAGGTTTCGACCTCAAACTCCGCCGAGATCGACGGTGGTGGGCCGGGCTTGCAGACTCACCTGCCGCGCCGGGGCGTCAGGGCGCGGCGCGCAGCTTCGGCGGCCTTCACCTCGGACGAATCGGGCAAGACGAGGTCACGGCGGCGTTCGGGAGTGTTCGAGCAGGCTGCCAGCGCGGCCGCCGCCGCGGTGCCTGCGGTGAGGGTGAGAAAGCGGCGCCTGTTCAGCGGTGCCGGAGACGAAGAGTGGGTGGGCGGCAGGAGCGCTCCTGAAGGGGTGGGAACTGTCGATGACATGGGTCGATCCAGCCGGAAGGCCCGTCCGGGTTGCCGGGTTGCGGATACGGCTGTGACCTGTCAAATCCGCAGGATCGACAGTTCCGCCAAGCTCGGTGACAGCCACGGCGGCGGATGACGCCGGCGTAGCCGCCGCCAACCTGCCAGCGTCGCCGTCATCGACCAGCCGGTCACTGCCAGCCAGAAGAACAGCACCAGCGCGGCGACACCCACAGCGTCGGTCAGCACGAACACACACAGGTGAGTGGCCGAATGCTGATGAGGCGCACCACCTTCATGTGCGTGGTGCTGCTCGGCATGTTCTCCGAGCATGACAGACACCATCGACATGGAATGGTCGACACGATCGGGGCCGCCGACTTCGGCAGCGGTTACTCCGGCGTGCATCGCCGCGAGACCGCACAGCAGCACGAACAGGCTCAGCACCTGGGCAAGCCGGGCGGCTCGGCGCCTGTCGTGCACTGTAGTCACCGGGTCATCATATGTCCGCCCTCACCGGTACCCGAACCTACACCCGGGGGGGTATGCAGACATGGAGGGGCACACACCCCTCACCAGCGTGATAGACGCTGACCGCACGGGTCTTTCGGCCCCGCGATCAACGTCGGAGGGCTCTGGTCCACCGATCAGTCGCTGGGCATGGTGAGGAATGAGTTCGAGCGATCCGGCTCGAGCGGCAGGTGGAGGGAGGCTCATGATGAGCACACGAACAATGCGAGTTGCGCGGTGAGCGGCCCACAGCCGTCGACCGGGCCGGGTCCCGGAGGGATCCGCGGGTCGGGGCATCGCTGGATGATGATCGCCTGCTGCGTGCCGATCCTGGCGATCGCAGTGATCCTGGTCGTCACCGGAGTGATCCCGGCGGGATTTGTCGTCGTCGCACTCGCGTGCCTCTTGATGATGGCGATGATGATGGGCGGCATGGGCCGTCCCGACCGCGACTGACCCACCCCACGTGTTGCCCTGCCACGCACTGGGTAAGGCGCGAGTAGTGCCGTCCGGCACGGCCAGGTTGAGCAAGGAGATGAACCGTGGACATGCAATCGCCGATGATTCAGGTCATGCACTCGAGCATGATGTGGCTGCACCAGCAAGGCATCTGCCCGATGCACATGTAAGGCTTCCCCCGCAGCCGGGCGGGACTGCGGTCCACCGCTCGAGGGCCGTTCGGCCGTATTCGAACGCGACGCGGCCCGGCACGATGAACAGCAACCAGCGAATGACGCGAAGGAGACGGCGATGATGATGTGGTACGGCAACGGCATGAGCGGCTGGGGCTACAGCCTGATGATCATCGGCATGGTGATCTTCTGGGCGCTCATTGTGGCCGGCATCGTGGCCCTGGTCCGCTACAGCGGCAGCAGCAGCTCAGCCATCTCGAACCCTCCGCTGCAACCACATGGGCCCACCCCCCAGCAGATCCTCGCCGAACGCTACGCACGGGGCGAGATCGACGAAGAGGAATACATCCGGCGCACGAAGACGCTCGGGACCGGCACAGCTGCATAACCGCAGCCACGCACCCAAGAGATGGACAACCCGCCCCGGCGCTACCGAGGCGCCGACGCGGTCGAGCCGGAGCGACGAAGCTACCCGCCATATACCCCCATAGGGTATAGTGCGATTCGTCGGTGAGACTGAGCGAGGAGAACGTGATGGTCGGCGAATCCGGGCGTAGCACCGCGGTATTGGATGTCAGTGGCGTCGAGTGGGCGAGCCAGCAGAATGTGGTGACCGCCGCGCTCGGGCGCCGCCCGGGTGTCGTGTCGGTGGAGCCGAATCCGGTGGCGCAGACCGCGACCGTGACGTTCGACCCGCACCGCACCTCACTGGCCGAGCTACGTAACTGGGTGCGAGACTGCGGATTTCACTGCGCCGGCCAATCCGTGCCCGCCCACGTCTGCGACCCGATGCTCGAGCCGAGCACACAACCACCCACACCGGATCACGCGGCGGACAGAACCACAGCGACCGGCCACGCCGAAATGGATCATGCTGGGCGCGCGGGAATGGAGCATGCCGGTCACGCCGAGATGGAGCATGGCGGTCACGCCGGTCACGCGGGGATGTCGATGGCGGCGATGGCTGCCGACATGCGTAACCGGTTCATTGTGTCGGCGGTGTTCTCGCTGGCGGTGATGGCGTGGTCGCCGATGGCCACCGACATGTTCGGGCTCCATCTGCCGACGCCTTTCGGTGTGCGCCAAGACATTTGGGCGCTGCTGCTGAGCCTGCCGGTGATTTTCTATTCCTCGACGATCTTCTTCACCGGCGCGGTGCAGGCATTGCGAGCCCGCACCCTGGACATGATGGTGCTGGTCGCGGTCGGCATCGGCGCGGGCTGGCTGTATTCGCTGGCGATCACCCTCACCGGTGGCGGCGAGGTGTTCTACGAGGCCTCCACGATGCTGGCCACATTCGTGCTGCTGGGACATTGGTTCGAGATGCGCGCCCGCGGCGGCGCCAACGACGCGATCCGCACCCTGCTCGACCTGGCGCCACCGAAAGCACTGGTGATCCGCGACGGCGCCGAGGTCGAGATCCCCACGTCCGAGGTCGTCGTCGGTGACATGCTGCTGGTGCGGCCGGGCACAAAGATCGCCGTCGACGGAGTAGTCACCGACGGTGACAGCGAGGTCGACGAATCGATGGTCACCGGTGAAAGCCTGCCGGTACACAAACAACCCGGCTCCCCCGTGATCGGCGCGACCATCAACGCCAACGGCACGCTGCGCGTGCGCGCCACCAAAATCGGCGCCGACACCGCGCTCGCACAGATCGTCAACCTCGTCCAACAGGCCCAGAACTCCAAAGCCCCCGGACAGAAGCTGGCCGACCGCGCCGCGTTCTGGCTGGTCCTGGTCGCCCTGCTCGGCGGTGGCCTCACCCTGGGGGTGTGGCTGCTGGCCGGGGCCGGCTTCGCGAAAGCGATGCTGTTCGCGATCACCGTCGTCGTGATCACCTGCCCCGATGCTCTCGGCCTGGCCACCCCGACCGCGATCATGGTCGGCACCGGGCTCGGCGCCAAACGCGGCGTGCTGTTCAAGAACGCGATGGCCCTTGAATCCTCGGCTCACGTGCAGATAGTGGTGATGGACAAAACCGGCACCCTCACCAAGGGCGAACCCGAGGTCACCGAGATCGTCACCGACGGCTACGCCGGCGACGACACCGAACTTCTGGGCCTGCTCGCGGCCGTCGAACGAGAATCCGAACACCCCCTCGCCCAAGCCGTCGTCGGCTACGCCGACGCCCACGGTGCCACCACCGCGACAGCAGAGCGGTTCGAAAATGTGCCCGGCCACGGCGCCATCGCCACGGTCGACGGGCGCCGCGTCGTCATCGGCAACCGGCGCCTGTTCGAACGCGAGGGAATCGAGCTGGGCGAGTTGGCCACAGCCCGGGACCGTCTGGCCGCAACCGGTCACACCGCCGTGCTGGCAGCCGTCGACGACAAGGCCGCCGCAGTGATCGCCATCGCCGACGCAGCCCGCGACACCTCCGCGGCCGCGGTACGCGAACTACACGATCTCGGCATCGAAGTCGTCATGCTCACCGGCGACAACCAAGCCACCGCCGACCGTATCGCCGCCGGCCTCGGCATCGACACCGTGATCGCCGAAGTCCTGCCCGGCGACAAAGCCGCCCGCATCGCCGAACTACAAACCGGCGGCCGCAAAGTCGCCATGGTCGGCGACGGCGTCAACGACGCCCCCGCCCTCGCACAAGCCGACCTCGGCATCGCCATCGGCGCCGGCACCGACGTCGCCATCGAAACCGCCGACCTGGTACTGATGCGATCCGATCCCCTCGACGTACCTACCGCGTTGCGCATCGGCCGCGGCACCCTCCGCAAAATGCACCAAAACCTCGGCTGGGCCGTCGGTTACAACACCCTCGCCCTCCCCATCGCCGCCGGAGTATTCGAACCACTCATAGGACTCACCCTGCGCCCCGAAATCGCCGCCATGTCCATGTCCGGATCCAGCATCATCGTCGCCGTCAACGCACTGGCCCTCAAACGACTCCGACTCCCCGACCACACCGGATAACGCCGAGCGCATCGACGCGATCACCCCCGCCGACGGTGACGAGGTGTGCTTGCGCTACCGCACTGGTCGCCGGGCCCCGCCGCCGGTCTGGCATGGGGCGATGGTCACCGCGACCGGACAGAAGGTTTGGTAGCGGCGGCGAAAAACAGTGGCATGGCCAGCATCAACCGGTCACTGCGGCCGCGATGGGTTTGCTCGGCGATCCAGCTGTCCGCCTGCTCACGGGTGACGGCCCCGGCAGCGCAAGCATTCTCAGCCAGACCTGAAAGCATCGGCACCATCAGCTCATCGACGAACACCACCGCGTGAACCTCCACCGTGGGGCTCCCCTGAAGTAGTGGACATCCGAGATAGCGGGACCGTGGGTCCCTGGAAGGATGTTCACCATGCCTCGTCCGCGTCGATCGTATTCACCCGAGTACCGGGTGGAAGCGGCGCACCGGGTGATCGATTCCGGCCGGTCGGTGCGTGAGATCGCCCGTGAACTGGACGTGCACGAGAACCTGCTGCACAAGTGGGTGCGTGAGGAGCGGCGCCGCATGGCTGCGGCCGGGCAGGCCGGCTCTGGTGGTCGGCGACCCGATGATGTTGGAGGTCAACCGCTTTCAGCCGATGAGCGTGCGGAGTTGATCAGGTTGCGCGCGAAGGTGGCAGAGCAGGCGAAAGATATCGCTTTCCTGGAAAAAGCCTCGGCGTACTTTGCGGCACGGCATCCAAAGTGAGCAGGTTCGAGCTCATGGCGGCAGAGTGCGCCGACCATGATGTGACCCGGATGGCCGAACTACTCGCCGTCTCGACCTCCGGCTACTACCGATTCCTGCAGGTGCGCGCCGATCCGCAGCTGTCACCGCGACTGCAACGGCGCCGCGATCTGGAGGTGAAAATCCTTGCTCACCACAGAGCTTCACGCGGCACTTACGGGTCTCCACGCATCACTGCGGACCTGCGGGCCGAGGGCGAGCGGATGTCGAAGAACACCGTCGCGGCGATCATGGCCGATCTTGGGATCGAGGGCATCAGCCCGCGCTCGTTCAAGACCACCACCGTGGTCGATCCGGTCGCGGAATTCCCGCCCGACCTGGTCGGGCGCCGCTTCGACCGTGGACGTCCCGACATGGTCTGGTCGTCGGACATCACCTACTTGACCTGCGGCGAGGGCGACATGTTCCTGTGCGTGATCCGGGACGAACACTCCCGGCGGGCACTGGGCTGGGCCCTGGCCGATCACATGCGGGCCGAGTTGGTCATCACCGCGGTCGATCGGGCGGTGTTCGTCCGTGGTGGCCGCTGCCGGTCGACAATTCTGCACAGTGACCGCGGCACCCAATACACCGCCACGGCGACCGCCAGCGCGTGCGCGCGGCACGGTTTGCTGCGTTCGGCCGGCGCGACCGGCATATGCCCCTTATCCGGCTAATGTCCATCGATTCCCTGGTCAAGGGGGCTACGGGTGTGTCCGGCGATTCGTGTGACTGCGTGTCGGCTGAGCCGGAGTAGACCTGTCGGGCATGAGCACGGACAACCGTGATCGACTGCGCCTGGAACACGAGGACGGGCGATGGTTTCTGGCCGGACCGGGTGCCGATGGTCTGGGCCTGGTCGACGAGTATCTGGGTTATCTGGCTGATCGCAACTATTCACCGAAGACGTTGCGGGCCTATGGGTTCGATCTGGTGATGTTCGGACGGTGGCTACTCGGCGAAGGACTGTCGATCGAGGATGTGACCACGGCGGTGCTGCTGCGGTTTCTGGCTGCGTGCCGGGCCGCGAGGTTGCCGGGTCGGCCGGGTCCGAACGTGGTGGATCTGGCGGGCCGACGGCTGGACGGGTATGCCGCGGCGACGGTGAACCGGCGGCTGGTGGCGGTGTCGGGGTTGTTCGCCTTCCGCGCGATGCGCGACCCGACGTTGCGGAGTCCGGTGCCGAAAGGTCTTGACGCGCAACGATTCGTCCCGGGCGAGAAGACCGGATTGCTGGCGCATCTGGTGCGTAAACCGCGCCCACGATCGGCACTGCGGTTGCGGGAACCACGCCGGCTGCCCAGGCCGTTGGCGGTGTCGGAGGCGGCTCGGCTGCTGGGGAGTCTGCGGACTTGGCGTGACCGCGCGATCGCCGGGCTCATGCTCTACTGCGGGTTGCGGTCGTGTGAGGTGCTGGCCTTGGAGATCGCCGATGTCGATATCGGCCGCGGCTGGATCCGGGTCTGGGGCAAGGGCGCCAAAGAACGCGCCGTCCCGCTCGACGCGGATCTGGCGCGCGTGATCCAGGACTATCTGCTCACCGAACGTCCCGAATCACGCTCTGCACGTTTGTTTCTGGTCGCGAAGGGCCCGAACCGGGGACAACCACTCACCGCGGCCGGGTTGCGGACGATATTTCGTTACCACCGGCAGCTTTCGGGTGTCACGGCCGGGCATCCGCACGCGTTGCGGCATTCGTTCGGCACCGCCCTGGCCGAAGCCGGGGTCGATCTGTCGGTGATGCAGGCACTGCTCGGGCACACCCACGTCGACACCACCACCCGCTACATCTACTTGGCGCCCAAGAGGGTGAAGGAGGAATTCGATGCCGCTCGCGCACGTATTCGCCGCCAGGAGTGACGCCGACGACATCTACCACCTCTATCTGGCCGAACTGGCCCGCAGCGGCCGCGGCAGCGCCCCCTACTACAGTTCGGCCCGCACATTCATGCAGCAATGGCCGCACCCGCAGGACTGGGCCCATGAGCCGCTCGAGGTCCGACTGTCGGCGAACTCGTCGACACGGCCGTTCATCACCTTCCTGATGCTGCACAACCTGCTGCGTCCCGGCTACGACTATCTGCTCGAACGCAAGATCTCCAGCCTCTGGCGCGAGATAGACGCCTCCCCGATCGGCGGCGATCTCGCCGAATTCCTCACCACCGCACACAGACTCGGATTCACCCAAAGAGTCCGCACCGCGACCGGGTCCCAGGCGCCGGCGCGGCTGCTGATCCAGACCGGCCGCCGCTTGCACCAGCTCACCGTCGCCGATCTCGACGAGTTCGCCGACGCCTGCCGGATGCGCCAGGCCCGCACCGGCAAGGGCTGGCACCACTACAAAGCCGCCCTCGCCAACACGCACCTGGTGTTGTTCCACCTCGGGGTCCTGCCCGAACCACCACGCCCCGGCGGGCCCTGGGACTTCGCGGTCCGCCTCGACGGCATCACCCCGGCCATCGCCGCAGCGATGATCGACTACCTGAACGCGAAACGCGGCACCTGCACCCGCCACACCGTCTCCAGCATGGCCACCCGGCTCACCGGGTTCGGCCGGTTCCTCACCGACCTCGACCCCACCCTGACCCGGCTGGCGCAGCTGGACCGCCGCCGCCACATCGAGCCTTGGCTGGCCAGCCTGCCCGACGCGGTGAACAGCAAGACCGGTGCACCGATCGGCGTCGCCGACCATGCCCGCCGCGTCGTCGCGGTCAACACCTTCCTCACCGAGATCACCGAATGGGGATGGAACGACGCACCGAGCCGGAAACTGTTGTTCCGCAACGACGTTCCCCGCCTCCCCAAACCGCTGCCACGCTACATCCCGGTCGACGCCGACCGGCGGCTCACCGACGCTCTGCGTTGCAGCGAACACGAACTCGCCGCCTCAGCGTTGCTGCTGGCACCGGCTTGCGGACTCCGGATCGGGGAACTACTCGACCTCGAAATCGACTGCGTCCACGAGATTCCCGGCGAGGGAGCCTGGCTGAAAGTCCCGCTCGGCAAACTCGACACCGAACGGATGGTCCCCCTCGACGAGGAAGCCGTCGAACTCGTCGACCGGATCATCGAAATCCGCAGCCCCGGACAGCCATTGACCCATCCCCGCACCGGGAAACCGGCCCAGTTCCTGTTCACCCACCACGGCAGCCGGCTCGCACAGCAAGGCGTCCGCCTCGAACTCGACCGCGCCGCGGCCGCCGCCAGGATCGGGCACGTCACCCCGCACCAACTGCGCCACACCTACGCCACCGCCCTGGTCAACGCCGGCGTCTCACTGCAATCGCTGATGGCGTTACTCGGGCACGTCTCCGCGCAAATGAGCCTGCGTTACGGGAAACTGTTCGACACCACCGTCCGCACCGAATACGAACGCGCCCTCACCCTCGCCAAAGACCACCTCGCCGCGCTGCCGACCACCCCCGCCGGCACCAAAGCGCTACCGCTGACTGACATCACCGGCAGCAAAGACTGGACCGACACACCAACTCTGAAATCCCGTCTCGCTGGCGGTTTCTGCCTACGCGCACCCGCCCAAGGCGCCTGCCCCTACGCCAACATCTGCGAACACTGCCCGAACTTCCGCACCGACGCCACCTACCTGCCCATCCTCGCCGCCCAACGCACCGACGCCCGAAAACTCGCCGAAGACGCCCAACGCCGCGGCTGGATCACCGAAGCCGACCGCCACCACAAACTCATCGCCCGACTCGACGCCACCATCACCGACATCCAGAAATCAGCCGGATAACCCGGAAACCCCCTCCGACGAAGCAAGATCAGCTCAGATTAGCCGGATAATGCTGGGACAACGCCGGTGCCGAGAGCCTGTGGTCGAGTTTCAAGCACGAGTGCTACTACAGACACACCTTCGCTACAAAGAGCGAACTCATTGCCGCAGTTGACAACTGGATGCATTTCTACAACCATCAGCGGCGACACTCGGCCATCGGGATGCTCTCACCCATCGACTACGAGAGATCCCTCAACGCTGCCCCTGAAGCAAGCTAACTGCGTCCACTTTTTCAGGGCAACCCCACCGCGACATCGACGAAACCGTTGTCCAGCAACACATTCCGGTAACCGCGGGCGATGCGGGGATTGACGATGGCGCTTGCCCTGGCCGTCACAATCGTACGAGTCACCCCCGGGTCGTCGGAGTCGATGATGAACGATTCCCAGTCCTGCCCGACCAACACGACACGTCCCCAGGAGCCAGCACTCGCCGGGCTTCGGTGAGCGCGGCGGCAGGCTCGGCGAGCTCGTGAAACACCTTGTCTGCGCGGTAACCGTCCATCGAGAAATCCTGCAGCGGCAACGCGGTAGCGTCGGCGCACCGAAAGTCGTTACCGGGCCAGCGATCCCGCGCCGCTGCGAGCATCTGTTCACTGAGGTCGACCCCGACCACACGCATCCCGCGCTGCGACAGTTCCGCCGCGGCCCGGCCGGTGCCGCACCCCACGTCGACCACGGCCGCACCCGCCGACAAGCGCTGCAGATCATAGGAGGTAGCACGCAGTGCGCTGGCGCTGGGCAAGGTTTCGGAGGCATCCAGCAATCGGATCAGGGAAGGCTCGCTGGTGTTGTGTGGTGTGGACATACCAGCGATGCTGCGACTTAATGTCGACATGAAGTCAAGTAGCCGCAACCTCGGCATCGGAGACGCCGCAGCCGTTTTCGGGCTCGCCACACACGTGTTGCGGCACTGGGAGTCGCTGGGGCTGGTGACACCTGCCCGCGACAGCGCGGGACGTCGCCGGTACCACGACGACGACATCTTCCGCATCGCGGTCATCCTGTGCGCGAAGGAAGCCGGGCTGGGCCTCGACGCCATCGCAGAGATGATCACCGCCACGGCGCTCAATACTCGACGCGAAATCCTGCACCGCCACCGTGACCAACTCGCCGCCACAATCACCGCCGCCCAGACCGCACTGGCGATCGTCGACGGCGCGCTGCGCTGCGAACACGACGACTTCACCACCTGTCCACACTTCCGCGCCACCGTGGCCGACCGCATCAGCATCACCCCTGTCCGCCATATCCCGGCACGGTGAAAAACAGCGGGATCGATCCGCTCCGAGGGCGTGGATGAGGGGCCGAACTGATCCTGGATCCGGCGCCGGGGGCGATGCAGATGGCGGGATGGAACGGACTCGGAAGCCGATGCCTTCCCCAAAGGCGCTCGAACCGAACGTGACGAACAGCACGGCGCTCAAACCGGCCGACAAGGCCATTACATGGACGCCGGACGCCACCACGATTAGCGACTCAAGTCCCTGCCATCGCACTGCCGATCCGGACGACGATCAGTAGAAGCGGAAGATCCGACCTGGTGTTTCGGGTAGCCCACTGCTGAAAGGAAGGCCGGACGATGGAGATCGCGATTCAGGCCGAGGGGCTGTCCAAACGGTTCGGGAATCTCATCGCGCTGGCGGCGTTGAACTTGGAAGTCCGCCGCGGCGAAGTGCTGGGCTATCTGGGGCCGAACGGGGCGGGCAAGACAGTGACGATCCGGCTGCTTTTGGGCATGCTCCATCCGAGTGCCGGCCAAGCGCAGATTTTTGGTTGTGACGTGCGCCGCTGCGCTCCCCAAGTCCACCGCCGCCTCGCGTACGTGGGAGGAGAAACCAATCTGTGGCCCGGGTTGACCGGAGAAGAAACGCTGCACCTGCTCGGCCGCGTGCAGTCCCGCGTCGATGCCGATTACCGCGACGAGCTGATCGAACGGTTCGCCCTCGATCCATCGAAGCGGGTGCGGCAGCTACTCCAAGGGCAATCGGCAGAAGGTCGCGTTGATCGCGGCCTTGATGAGCCGAGCGGATCTGCTGGTACTCGACGAGCCGTCGACCGGACTGGACCCGCTGATGGAGCGCGAGTTCCGCGCCTGCGTGGCCGAAGCGAAAACGAACGAGCAGACGGTGTTTCTTTCCTCGCACATTCTCAGTGAGGTCGAATCGCTGGCCGATCGGGTAGCGATCCTGCGCAGCGGGCGTCTGGTGGAAATCGGAACGCTGGCCGACATGCGGCATCTGGCGGCGCTGTCGATCGAGGCCACCTTCACCGGGACGCCGCCGAATCTTCCCAGGTTCCCGGTGTCAGCGGCATCGAGGTCGACGGTAACCGCGTGCGGCTACATGCCCGTGGCCCGGTCGAACCGCTGCTGGAACGGCTCACCGCCGCTCGGGTGACACAGCTGCTCAGTCGTGAGCCCCTCCCTCGAGGAGCTGTTCCTCGAACGCTACGGCACCGAATCGACCGCCACGACCGAGGAGGCAGTCTCCCATGGCCGTTGAATCCCTGGTATCTGGGCAACGGAATACCTGCCAAATTCCCTTGGCCCCCGAACGAGTCTCGGCCCGGGTGCCGATGTGGCTGGCCGCCCGCAGCACAATCGGGGGAGCGGTGATCTGGGAGGCGGTGTTCGGTGTGGTCACCTGGTTGGAGGTGATCCAATTCGCCAAGGAGTACCCGACGGCCGCGGACCGGGCGCGCCTGGTCGCGATGATGGGCACCAACATCGGCATCACAGCACTGTTCGGACCCTCACCCGACATCGATACTCCGGCCGGATATGCCGCCACGCACGCGGTCGGCGTGCTGGGAATCATCGGCGCGGCGTGGGGGCTGCTGGCCGCCACCCGCGCGCTACGCGGTGAAGAGGACTCCGGCCGCTGGGAGGTGCTGCTCGCCGGTGCGACCACACCCCGTCGTGCGGCGGCAGCCGCACTGGCCGGCCTCGGCATCGCGTGGCTGACGCTCTGGGCGGTCACAGCGGCGATCTACGCTGCGACCGGGCGTTACCATGATGCTCGATTCTCGGTTGCCACAGCGCTTTTCGCGGCTGCGGCTACAGCTGCCGCGGCGGCGGTATTCCTCGCAGTCGGGGCGCTGTGCAGCCAGCTGGCGAGCACTCGCAGGCAGGCGGCCGCGCTGGCGGGAGCAGTGTTCGGCATGGCCTACCTGGTCCGAGTCATTGCCTACAGCTCGACCTCACTGCGCTGGCTGCGCTGGGCCACCCCCTTGGGCTGGGTCGATGAGACTCATCCATTCATTCGCAGCCACTGGCCACCGCTGCTGGCCATCGCCGCCACCGTCACCGTGTTGGTGGTGGCGACGATCGCGGTCGCCGGCGCCCGCGACCTCAACACCGGAATCCTGCCCGGCCGCGACACCGCCCCGGCCCATACCCGACTGCTTACCGGCACAACGGGACTGGCGTATCGGCTTGAGCGAGGCACCGTGCTCGGGTGGGGCGTGGGGCTCGCGGTCGGCGGCTTCGTCGTCGGACTCATCGCCAAGGGCTCCGCCGACATCTGGGCCAACCAGACCGGCGGCCTGTTCGTCGCCATCGCGCACGCTCGAGGAGGTGCGGTGTATCTCGGTGTCTCCTTCACGATCATCGCCTTCCTGATCGCAATGACCGCCGCGGACAGGTCAACGCAACCCGCGAAGAGGAAGCGACCGGCCGCATCGATCACCTCCTCGCCCGACCGGTTGCCCGGACGCCGTGGCTGGCACAACGATTCGTCGTATCCGTCACAGTCCTGGCCGGACTCGGAACAACCGCCGGCGTCTTCGTCTGGGCCGGGACCGCCGTGACCAACGCCGGATTGAGCTTCGGTACCTTGCTGGCCGCCGGTATCAACGTCATCCCTGTCGGCATCCTCGTCCTGGGCATCGGAACCCTCGCACACGGACTGCTGCCACGATTCGCAGGCTTCGTCACCTACACAGTTGTCGCCTGGTCGTTCCTGCTCGAAATCATCGGCGCCAGCCTCGGCCTGAACCACTGGCTGCTGGAACTGTCGGTACTCCACCATGTATCCCGTGCGCCGGCCGAAGCGGTGACCTGGAACACCGGTGCCGTGCTCACAGCCGTCGGTATCGCGGCAGCGGCCGCCGGAGCCTACGCATTCTCCCGCCGGGATCTGCAAGATTCCTGACCGCGGAACCTGCGGCCGTCGTCCGCCCCTTCCCGGAACGGCGTCTGGGCCACATCGATGACCGGAATCACTCACGCAGGCGACCTCAGGGCACGGGCGCATCCCACAGTGGAAACCAGTGCTCGAGTTCGGCTTCGATGGGGAGTTCGCCGGAAAGCGCCGCGCGGACCTGCAATTCAAAGGTGTTGTCGCGGCGTTGCTCCCCGGAGGGCGCGAACGGGTAGATGGTGCCCCGTTTGAACAGGTAAACCAGCCCGAGCCGGTGTGGCGGAGCGTCAGCGGTGGCGAAGCCGATGACGGTACACAGCAAGTTCGGGCCGAAACCGTTGTCGGACAGAGTGGAATTGACAGCGTGCAGCGCGGTCACCAACGCGGACAGGTCGGCAATGTCCTGTCGGCAGGTGATCCAGGTGTAGCCGAATCCGTCGGTCGTCACCGCCACCGCGGTGGTCGGCTCGAGGTGCAGCAGAGCGAGGATCTCCGCCTCGGACTGTCGTGCGCCGGCGCCCTCGGCCTGCTTGAAGCACACAGCCCCGGCCCCGGTTGGATGGACATCGAGTGCGGCTTGCAGGGTGTAGGCAGCGGGTGGAATGGCGAACAATACATCGAGATTCGGCTGCACCGGTTTGCTGCGGCCCAGCAGCGCGTCGAGGAACCCCATCCCGGTCTCAGCTTTCCTGCCCGAGTTCGGTAGCCAGCGTACCGAGCTGGTCCAGTCGCTGCTGAAGGCTCGGATGGGTGGACAACAGCGTCGACCAGGTGGCCCCGGCACCCAGCGCGGGGGCGAAGAAGAACGCATTGAACGGCTGTTCGGTGCGCAGGTCGCGACTGGGAATGCGGCCGATGTCCCCGCTGATCTTGGTCAGCGCCGAAGCCAGCTCGGACGGGCGCCCGGTGAGGATCGCGCCGGCTCGGTCGGCGGCCAGCTCGCGATACCGGGACAGCGCTCGGATCAGCAGGAAACTGATCGCGTAGACGGCCGCGGACACCGCCATCACGGCCAGGACGACGAGAAACAAGTTGTCGCCATCACGGCGATCACGACCGCCGCCACCGAACATCGCGGAGTACAGCGTGAACCGTGCGATGAGGCCCGCGAGCACGCCCATGAACGACGCTGTGGTCATCACCACCACATCCCGGTGGGCGATGTGCGAAAGCTCGTGCGACAGAACACCATCGAGCTCATCGGCGTCGAGCCGCTGCAGCAGGCCGGTGGTGACCGCGACGACCGCGCGGCGCGGACGGCGACCGGTGGCGAACGCGTTGGGCATATCGAGATCCGCGATGGCGACCTGCGGTTTGGGCATATTCGCGGTCGCGCAGAGCCGATCGATGATGCCGTGCAACTGCGGTGCCTCCTCAGCCGTGACTACACGCGCCCGCATCGCATACAGAGCGATCCGATCGGAGAACCAGAACTGCGCGAACAGCAGCCCACCTACGATCACCACGACCACCACGACCGACTTGATCAACACCACCAGCGCCGCGATGAACACGACATAGAGCAAGCCGAGCAAGAACATGGTCAACCCCATTCGGGCCGTGAGCCGATGATCCGGCCGGAAACGAGTACGCATACCGATTATCCCGGAATCAGTCCGTCGTCGCGCAGCATCGCGCGCACCTCGGACAACGGCATATCCGCACTGGGAAGAACCAGCTCCGAGGCGACCAGCGCGTCGTCGGCTACCGGGGTGGCAAGATCGCGGACAGCGGCCAGCATCCGACCCAGGACCAGCGAAAACCCGGAGTCGTCTCCCGCGTCGGCTGCCTGCAACAGCTCGTCGTCCAGTTCGTTGAGGTCGGGAAGGCGGGCGTCATCGAGACTGTACTGACCTTCACCGAGAATACGAACAATCATGATTGCGGCCTCTCCTGCGGATTCGCCTCGATCGCCGGCGTGAGTGTGCTCTTCAGTTGAGCCAGCTCGGCATCGACATCGCTACCACGGCTCGCATCGAGCGCGGCCTGGATATCGTCACGCTGCCCGACCGGAGCAGTGGCATCCTCCAACGCGCCGGAGGCGATCAACTCGTCCAGCGCTTGCGAGCGCGAACTCATCTGCGCGGTCTTGTCCTCGGCGCGCTGGATCGCCAGCCCGACATCACCCATCTCCTCCGAGATGCCGGTAACAGCCTCGCTGATCTTGGTCTGCGCCTCAGCGGCCGTGTATGTGGCCTTGATCGTCTCCTTGCGGGTCCGGAACGCCTCCACCTTCGCCTGCAACCGTTGCGAGGCGGTGGTGAGCTTGGCCTCCTGGGCCGCCAAGTCCTCGTATTGCGGCCACAGCTGCTCGATCTGGGCAAGGGTCGCCGCACGCCGTGTCAGCGCCTCTCGGGCCAGGTCGTCGCGTCCCTGGGTGACGGCCTGCTGGGCCTGGCTCTGCAGACGGCCGGCGGACTGATGGAGTTGGCTTTCCTGCAATTCGATGCGTTTGCGGCTGGTCGCGACATCAGCCAGCCCACGCCGCACCTGCGCGAGCATCTCCAACTGACGCTGATACGAGTAGTCGAGCACCTCACGGGGGTCCTCGGTGCGATCGAGCAGCTTGTTGGTCTTGACCCGGAACAACAAGGCCATACGTCGAGCGATACTCACTTCTCGTCACTTCCTCACATGTAGGAGCCGCTGCCTTCACTGTCGTCGCCCACCGGGCTCGCTGCCAGGGACCTACGGCCCAATTTCGCCGGTCCATCAGTCGAGCTAGCTGGGACCGTAGGTGCGGACTTTCTCGAGGCTTTCCGCGAATTGCGAGGCAATAGCCTCCACACGATCGCCCTACTGACGTGCGTGGTCGAAGCCGAGCTATCAGGCAAGGGAACAAGGACCGCGGAAACGCCCTTAAGACACGGGTGACAGGCATCGACCTGCTGCGAGGGCGTCCTCACCCTAGCCACGCTGTATGGGGAGGAGACAGCCCGAGAGACTGGGCGGGGGCTGCTGCACGATCGGGTGACAGTTTGACCTCTCCGTGCAGCAGCCCCGCGGTCTTCTTTCGACGCGCGCCTTGCTCGCGGTGCGCTCCGTCGGGACATTGTTCCCGGAGGGTGCCTATCGGCCCTGACGGCCGGCGCTCGCTCTACTCGGGCAGCCTGCAGCAAGGTAGTAGGCCCACCCTCACTGGGCAATCTGCGCCCATCGCGCGGCCGTACCCGGGTGGATTCCAAGGAGGTCACTAACCACCGCCGGCGGCAGCTCGGCGATGATGGTCATCATCGCGGTGTTGCGTGCACAAGGCTGGGCAGTCAGTTGTCGGTGAGCGACTGGCGCAGAGAACGGGTGTGGCGGGGTCGGGTCGGCGGTTTACCCGGAAAGAGGTAGGGGATCAGTGCACCGGCGACCCGGCTGTCGAGCGGCAGACTTTCCTCGGTGAGGCAGCGCCGCAGCTGGTTCTGGTAATCCTCGAATTCCTGGAACTCCTTGGCCGGCCCGATAGCTGGCTGACGTGCCCGGGAGGCGAGGGAACTGGATGGGCCTCGATCACGGCTCCACCGTAAGAATGCGCTCAGCGGTTCCAGGCGGCAATCGCCGGCCTCCGCTGATAGCGAGGAAGCATCCACGCGCTCGTAACGCGCACCAGCGATCGACTCTCGCACAGGAAACTACTGTCATGCGGGGCGTAGCCCGGCGATGGTGATCGCGACCAGATCCGGCACCACGCCACCGCTCAATTCAGCGGCCGCCGCCAGGGCGTTCAAACAATAGGCAGCCAGCACATCGGGGTCGACATCATCGCGAAGTTCGCCTGTTTCCACGCCTTCAACGATCAGGTGCCGAACCAGATTCTGTAACTGCTTGTGCGCGTTCGCGATTCGATCGTCGGGGTGTAGAAATGTCACCACTTCCCGGTCGTGACTGCGGGTTTGGTGGGCGATATCGGCGTACGCGGTCAGCACGGCCTGCAGCCGTGCGCTCGGGCTGCCGGCGCCGTCACGTACGCGAACGAGCTCCGCGATGTGGGTATCGATGCGCTGGGCGTGCCAGGTGCGCAGGATCGTCTCCACATCGGGGAAATACTTGTACAGCGTCGCCCGGCCGATCCCGGCCCGTTCGGCGATCTGCGCCATGGTCACCGACCGAAGCCCCTGCGCGAACACCAGTTCCGCGGCAGCATCGAGCACCGCATTGCGCACCTGCGCGCGATGCGCATCGATCGTGTCGTCCCACAACTTCGGCACCGTTGAACCATACACTGCAACCCGAATAGATACACTGCCTCTTGACTATAGACGTGATGTCTCGATAAATTGGCGTGTGGCTCACCCCGCACGACCTCGAACGCCAGGAGTCTCATGTCGAACCCGAATCACGCCTCGCCCGCATCCCCCCGCGATCTCTACGACTCCAAACCTCCATGGGACATCGACCGCCCACAACCGGCCTTCGCGCGACTGGCATCCGCCGGTACATTCAGCGGACGTGTGCTCGATATCGGTTGCGGCACAGGCGAGCACGCTCTTCTCGCCGCCGGTCTGGGTCTGGAAGCAACCGGAGTCGACCAATCCGTTCGCGCCTTGGGACATGCCGAGCGCAAGGCCCGCGAACGCGGAATCGAGGCCCGCTTCCTGCACCATGACGCCCTCGCGCTGGCCGAGCTCGGCGAAACCTTCGACACCGTCCTCGATTGCGGGCTGTTCCACATATTCCCGCCCGAAACCCGCTCGGCTTACGCCCAGAGTCTCGCCGCGGTGCTGTCGCCCGGCGGGCAATACTTCATGCTCGGATTCAGCGATAAGCAGCCGGGCGACTGGGGCCCGCACCGACTCACTCGCACCGACATCGAGACCGCGTTCGCCGACGGCTGGCGAATCGACTCCCTCGCCCCGGCCGTCATCGACATCCGCACCGACCCGGCCGGTGTTGCAGCGTGGCTGGCCGCGATCACTAGGAAGTGATACAGCATGCCAACCATCCGAGCCTGCATTCCCACCGACCGGGGACCCCGGTACTTGCAGCAATTCTGCACCCACGCCTACGCGATGGCATCACCGCGAGCCCACCGAATGCGTTTGCACCGCAACGATATCGCCGACGTCCGTCTGAGCGTCGAGACCGCAGACAACGACGCCATGGTCCAATTCGCCCCGTGGGGGACCTGCACTCTGCATGCCGACGCGGGCACACTCACCGTTCGCATCAATGCCGCCGATCCGCCAGCGCTGCAACGAATCCGGGACATCGTCGCCCGAGACCTCGAGCGTTTCGGACGTGGGAGCATCCGAATCGTATGGACCGAAATCGCCGATACGGAAGGCTCGCCGCCATCATGAAATTCGCCCACACCACTGACTTCGGCCGGCGGTCCCCGGGTCGCGGATGGGTTCTCATTGCCATCGCGGTCGCGGTCGCGGTCGCGCTGGTCGTGCACGTCGGCGCGGCCGGCTATGCGGTAACCCACTGGCGGTGGACGCTATCTCTTTCTCTGATTCTAGTGGTCGCTGGAAAAGCCTTGCTGTTCTTACTGTTTCGCGCCCGCCGCAAACGGCTTCGATAGGCCGACAAATCGAGCAGGCAGGGGTCCGGCGCCTACCTGTCACCGCTTCCGGGCGACAACCCGTTCTACGAGTCCCAGACGGAAGCGTTCTGCGTGTTCGACCTCGAAGCCGGTCGCGCGGACGGTGTCGATGGGGCGGCGCAGAAAGTGCTCGCCCGCCAGCGGCACGGTGACTGTTTCGAGGACGCGCTGCACCCACCGTGCCGGGCGAGAACTGCTGGCAACATGGTCCACCAGGATGAGCTGTCCACCCGGCCGCAGGACTCGCCGCATCTCGGCGATCGCCTTGGCGCTGTCGGGGATCGCGCACAAGCCGAAGGTGCACACGACGGTGTCGAACGTGCTGTCCGGAAATGACAAAGCGTGCGCGTCGCCTTCCTGGAGCGTGGTGTCAGGCCGGACCTCCTCGGCGCGTTTTCGAGCAATGGCGAGCATCTGCGCGCTGAGGTCGACACCGGTGAGCCGCACCGTGTCCGGATAGAAGGGCAGGTTCAGACCGGTGCCGACCGCAACTTCGAGCACATCGCCTCGGGCCCGGCCGCAGGCCCAGGCCCGGGAGTCACCGAAGACGTGCCGGTCCCAGAAGCCCATCTCCCGGTCGTAGGAGCGGGACTTCTTGTCCCAGTATCGGTGCCATCGGTCGGTACGTCTGGATTCCATCGCTGCTCCTTACCTACCCTTCGCGACTCGAAGTAGGCGTCTCGCACAGAGGGGCGCAGCCCGTCGGCTTTGGTACCGGCTCGCTCTGCGCGTCGTGGTACGCACTTACAGCTCACCAGGAAATTGGTCGATCCGAAATGGGGGATCTCCCTGATAGTCGGGCCCGCAGTCGAAGTATGCGGTCAGCCGTCATCCGTGCCCGGTCTCTGCCGCAGATCATTACCTTCCGGTTTTCGGAGTCGCCCGTTTCGATCGAAGCGCCTCCTGCACAGCGCCCAGGGCACAGCCCGCAAGGCATCGGACGACCGAGCGGCTTATCGGGTGCTGCGCCAGTCGCCGAGTGCCGGTGATGATCGACATGTGCTGTCCTCCAAACGATTCGGACGGGACAGCAGAATGCTGTCCCGCCCGGTTCCTACTGTTCAGTTGGCGGTGGAGCGGAAGTTGCGCAGCCGCAGGCTGTTGCTGACCACGAAGACCGACGAGAACGCCATCGCCGCGCCGGCGATCATCGGGTTCAGCAGCCCGGCGGCGGCCAGCGGAAGAGCCGCCACGTTGTAGGCGAAGGCCCAGAACAGGTTGCCCTTGATGGTGCCGAGCGTCCTGCGGGACAGGCGAATCGCGTCGGCCGCTGCCCGCAGGTCACCGCGGACCAGGGTGAGGTCGCTGGCCTCGATGGCCACGTCGGTGCCGGTACCCATGGCCAAGCCCAGATCCGCCTGAGCCAGCGCGGCCGCGTCGTTGACACCGTCGCCGACCATCGCGACCACCTTGCCCTCGGCTTGCAGCTTCTTCACCACATCGACCTTGTCCTGCGGCAGCACCTCGGCGATCACCTGGTCAATACCGACCTCGTCGGCGATCGCCCGAGCGGCGGCGTCGTTGTCACCGGTGAGCATGATCGGTGTCAACCCGAGTGCCTTCAGTTGTGAAATCGCCTCGGCCGAGGTCGGTTTCACCGCATCAGCCACCACCAGCACACCGCGCGCGGCACCGTCCCAGCCCACCGCGACCGCGGTCTTACCGTCGGCTTCGGCGGCACTCATCGCCGCCTCCAGGGCGGCATCCAGATGCTGTGACCAGTCGGCCAGCAGTTGCCGACGGCCGACGATAACCGCGTGGCCGTCGACCACACCCTGCACCCCGAGACCTTCGATGTTGGTGAATCCCTCCACCGCGGGCAGGTCGCCGACCTTCTCACGCGCACCCTTGGCGATCGCCTGCGCGATCGGGTGCTCCGACGAATCCTCCAGTGCGCCCGCCAGTTCCAGCAGCCGACCGGTGTCCTCGCCGTCCGCGGTGACGACATCGAGCAGAGTCAACTTCCCGGTGGTCACCGTGCCGGTCTTGTCCAGCACGACCGTGTCGACGCGACGGGTCGATTCCAGCACCTCGGGCCCCTTGATGAGGATGCCCAACTGGGCGCCGCGACCGGTACCGACCATCAACGCGGTCGGGGTCGCCAGACCCAGCGCGCACGGGCAGGCGATGATCAACACCGCCACCGCCGCGGTGAACGCCGCCGCCACCGAACCGCCGGTACCCAGCCAGAACCCGAGCGTGGCCACCGCCAGCGCGATCACGATCGGCACGAAAACACCCGAGATCTTGTCGGCCAGACGCTGCGCGGCTGCCTTACCGGTCTGTGCGTCCTCGACCAGCTTCGCCATCTGCGCCAACTGTGTGTCGGCGCCGATTCGTATGGCACGCACCACGATTCGCCCACCGACATTGACCGTGGCACCTACCACCGCATCGTCGGGACCGACCTCGACCGGAACGGATTCGCCGGTCAACATCGAGGCGTCCACCGCCGAGGACCCCTCGGCCACCATGCCGTCGGTGGCGATCTTCTCCCCCGGCCGCACGACGAACAGGTCCCCAACCCTCAGCTGGTCGACCGGTATCCGCTGCTCGGTACCGTCCCGAAGCACAGACACTTCTTTGGCACCCAGTTCGAGCAGTGCGCGCAACGCCGCACCGGCGCGGCGCTTGGAGCGTGCTTCGAAGTAGCGGCCGGCGAGGATGAAGGTGGTCACGCCGGCGGCGGCTTCCAGATAGATGTTGCCGGTGCCGTCGGCCCGCGCGATCGTGAACTCGAAGGCGTGGCGCATACCGGGCATCCCCGCGGTACCCCAGAACAGGGCGTACAGCGACCAGCCCAGCGCGGCCAGTGTGCCGATCGAGATCAGGGTGTCCATCGTCGCGGTGGCATGGCGAAGATTCGCCCACGCCGCGCGATGGAACGGCCAGGCGCCCCACACCACCACCGGCGCGGCCAGCGTCAACGACAGCCACTGCCAGTTGGTGAACTGCAGCGCCGGCACCATCGCCATAGCGATCACCGGGACTGTGAGGACCAGCGAAATCAGCAGACGCTGCCGCAGGGAGGCGACCGGATCCGCCTCGGGAACACCGTCCGACTCGGTCTCGGCTACCGTCGGCGCGGGCAGGGCGGCGGTGTAGCCGGCCTGCTCGACGGTCGAGATCAGCTCCTCGGGCGTGACAGCGCCGTCGAACTCCACGCGCGCCTTTTCCGTCGCGTAGTTCACCGACGCGGTGACCCCGTCGAGTTTGTTGAGCTTCTTCTCGATGCGGTTGGCGCACGAAGCGCAGGTCATCCCACCGATTTCCAACTCGATCCGATGTTGTGTGGGCGGCTGAGTCGTGGTGCCCATCGTTGTTCCCATCTGTGCGGCTGCCCTCGTGGGGCGGTGGATGAACTGTCAGTTCCCGTGCCCGGCATGACCGGACATGACGGCGGGTGTGGCGTGGTCCGCGGCGGGAGCCGGGCCCAGCACGGCGCCCGCTCCCATCGCGAGAGCGAACACCGCCGCCAGACCGACGACGAATGCGGAGAATTTGGCGGTGGCGGTCATCTGCGTACTCCCGATTTCCTTGCGCTGCCGACAATCTCGCTCGACTCAGTCGGCGAGCTGGTATCCCGCTTCGTCGATGGCCTCGGCGATCCGGACGCGATCGACCGGTTCGGCGCTGTCGATATCGACGCGTCCGCTGGCCAGGTCGACGGCTACATCGGTGACGCCGGGAATCTTGCCGACCTCCTCGCGGACGGAGGCCACGCAGTGGCTGCAGGTCATACCGGTGACGGTGACGGTCGTGGTGCTCATTGTCATTCCCTTCCTTGCCTGTCGAACGATTTTTACCATACCCCCCTAGGGTATTTTGTCAAGCGGTTCCGGCCGACACCCACCGGGCCCACATCTGCCTCCTCGGCTTGTTGAACTACTATCTATGTACCTAAATAGTAAGTACGGAGATGTCACGGAACACGGAGAACGCGGTGCCGAACCGATTACGACGCCTCGCCGCACTGGCAACGCTGGCTTCGGTCGTCACGGTTGCGGCGTGCGGGCGCAGTACGGACGCTGTCGCGCAGGGGGCAGCTTCGACTTCGTTTCGCCCGGCGGTAAGATCGAGATCTTCTACGATCCGCCGGCTTCCCGTGGCACCATCGGGGATCTGACCGGTCCGGCGCTCATGACCAGCGACACGATCCACCTGGCCGACTACGCCGGCAAGGTAGTCGTCATCAACATTTGGGGTTCATGGTGTGGACCGTGCCGCACAGAGACACCGGGCTTGGAGCAGGTCTTCAACGAGACGCGCCAACAGGGCGTGCAGTTCCTCGGCATCGACGTACGCGACAGCCGTTCGGCCGCACAGGATTTCGTCACCGACTTCCATGTCCGCTATCCGTCGATCTTCGATCCGTCGATGCGCAGCCTGCTGGCGCTGGGCAGCCACTACCCGACCAGTGTCGTGCCCACGACAATCGTGCTGGACCGCCGGCACCGTGTCGCCGCGGTCTACCTCAAAGCCCTGCTGCCGGACGATATCCGCCCGGAAGTCCAGCGATTGACCACCGAGCGGTGAGGCCATCAACGACCCCTCCCTGCCCCCGCGCACCAACCACACGGAGCCCCGATGACAGGTAACAAGACCCCTCGACCCAACCTCAACCGCGCGACGAGCAAAGCCCTCGGCGGCAAACGAAACGATCGCGGAACTCTGCTGCTTTGGATAGGCGCGGTAGCAGTCGTTGTGGCGTTGATCGTCGCGATCGCGGTCACCGTGGTTCGGGGCGCGGACAACAAGAAGCACGAAAACGCGGCAGTGGGATTGAACAATCCGGCCGCAGCGACCGCGACCGGCGCCGCCTCCGCACCACCGTGGGCGGCGCCCACCGACGCGACCGGCGCCGTCCGGCGTGCGGGCCTGCCGATGCTGGCCGAAGAGGGCGCCGTCGAACACATCCACATTCACCTCGACGTTCTCGTCGACGGCAAACCTGTCGCAGTGCCCGCGAACATCGGCGTCGACCGTTCAACCGGCAAAATGAGCCCACTGCATTCCCACGACAACAGCGGAGTGGTGCACATCGAGTCGCCTGTGCAACGCAAATACAGCCTGGGCGAGTTGTTCAGCGAGTGGAGTGTGAGCCTGTCCGAGGGCAACATCGGCGCGCTGCGCGCTGCGGACGGCCAAGCGCTGCACGCTTATGTCGACGGCCAACTGCGCCAAGGCAATCCGGCCGCGATCACGTTCAACGAGCACGATGAGGTCGCCCTCGTCTACGGACCGGCGGACTCCAAGACGACGCCCCCTTCGAGCTACAGCTTCGGCAACGGCGAGTGATCCCTCCGGCTCACCGCGCACTGTCGCACCCCTGAGTTGTGCGCGAACACCCGAATGGGGCGGTCCGCATTCGGGTCGCCCCATTCGGGTTTGTGCTACGCGAGGATCAGGGAGCAGCCGGAGCGTTGAGCCGGTTGAAGTACTCGATGGCGACCAGCACCCCGGAGACGCCGCCGACGGCAACCAAACCGGCCGCCGCACCCAGCGGTGCTCCCAGCGCCGCGCCGGTGAGACAGCCGCCGATCGCCCCGGGGACGATCAGGAACGGGGTGCCGAGGGCCGCACCGAGCAGACATCCGCCACCGATCCCGATGGCGGTGCCGACGAGGGTGCCGATACTGGTGGCGATACCGAACTCGTTGTAGGCGGCCTGCAGCGCCGAATCCTCGTCCGCCTGGCTCGCCACATCGTGCAGCATCGGGGCGGGGTGGGCGGCAGCGGGGTTCGTGCTGGGCGTCAAAGTGGCCCGGTTGCCCTCGATGTGAGCCGCGATCGGGTATTCCAGACCGTCGCGGAGGTAGCTGAGCGGGAATCCGGCGACGACCTTGCCGTGGTTGTCGCGTACCTGGAATTGATCGCCTTCAGCCGCCAGTGATCCCGCATCGGTCTGGACCACCACGGATTTGTCGATAACGTTTGCCGTGTAGTGGATGTCGGGGTTGTCGGCAGGAGCTGCCATGCCCGTGCCGGTGGAGATTCCCAGCGCGGCAATGACCAGCGCCGATGTTGCGGCGAACTTGGTGAACTTCATTTTCCAGATCCACTTTCTGTCTGCGACACCGTTTGACCGACGTCAGAGTTCGAGATCGAAACTCTCAAAAAGGGTGCGGGGCAACGATTACGGCCATGTAACAAACGATGTAAACAAGCCACCAAGAAAGTGCCAGCAATGTTAACGATGTGAAAATTCGGACATCGTCGCTGCACGCCCTCTCGGAGGGCGGACGGCCCGGCTTCCACACGCCGGATTGATCTGTCACTTCACCCGAAGGGAAGGAGGCATCACGAAGTGACGAATCCGCTGTACACGCAGATTCGCTTGGGATGCACAAATATTCGGGACCGCAGAGTGTGTTCGACGCTGCCGGGTCGGTTGATGTCGCCTCACCCGGTTCACACGGAGGAAGACGTATCCTCCTGCGCCTCTGCGCGGCGGCGCCGCCAGGTGGCAACGACAAGAATGGTGGTTGCCACAGCGAATACGAGGATCGATGTCCAGTCGTTCAGCCGAAGCCCGAAGAAGTGATTGGCATGATCGACACGCAGCGCTTCGATCAGGCCGCGACCGACCGTGTAAGACGCAACATACAGCGTAAACAGGAGACCGACGCCCAGCGGTCGGCCACGTCGTCGGGTTCTGCGTTCCACCCACAGAAGCAAAATGGCGACGCCGATATCCCAGATGCTCTCGTAAAGGAATGTGGGGTGATAAAGCCCGATATCGGCAGTGTCGTCGGGCCGGCGTGCGGGATCGATTTCGAGGGCCCACGGCAATGTGGTCGGACGGCCGAACAGTTCTTGGTTGAAGTAATTCCCCCAGCGGCCGACGGCTTGGGCCAGAGCCAGACCGGGCGCAAGCGCGTCACCCAACTCCAGCAGCGCGATCTTGCGACGCCGGCAACCGATCCATGCCCCCACAGCACCGAGGACGACCGCACCCCAGATGCCGAGACCACCGTCCCAGATGTAGAACGCCTTCATCGGGTCGCGCCCCGCACCGAAGTACAGTTCGGGATCGGTGAGAACGTGATAGAGCCGCCCACCGACAATCCCGAAGGGCACCGCCCAGATCGCGATGTCGATGATGTCGTCGGGATCGTGTCCGCGGGCCGCCCACCGTTTGCGAGTCAGCCAGATGGCGACGACAATTCCGGCGATGATGCACAGTGCGTAGGCGCGAACAGGAAACGGCCCCACGTGCCAAACACCCCGAGACGGGCTGGGCAGATACGCCAGTAGCACGGATTTCCTCACTGCTGTTACTACCTGTGTACGTACTATAGTACATAGTAACCAGCATCCGGTCCGGCTGGAGTTCAGGCCCGTGCGCCGGCAGTTGCGCTGGGGCGCCCGGTACGTACGACGACGATGACGCCAGCCGTCATCAATGCGGCCGCGAGCGCGTATATCGCGGTCCCGGACACGATTTCGATGGTCCGAGTGGACGCGGTGGATCCGGCCGGTCGATACAGGTCGCGTACTTCGGAAACCATGCTGGACCGGTCGGCGGGCAAGGGCAGCCACACCTCGACATCGCCTGCACGCCTGTGCAATTCGGCATAGACGAACCAACGGCCCGCTCCGTCGACCTGGACCGATCCGTCATAGGAACACGGGCCCGACGCGCGCAACGGCGCTGTCACGACGCGACCGGCACGGCGAGCGACAATGCTGCTCGCACTCGTGCCGTCACAGGACCCGATCGGCGCAACCGTCAGCGACAGGTGGCCGTTCCCATCCGAGGTGCCGATCACGGCGGCCGTGCCGGCGGATTCACCCTCCCCCGGGTCGTGCGCCGACGCCGCCGGTGTACCCGACATCGCGAACCCACCGGCAAACAAAGCAACCACGGTCACCGCCACCACCCTCCCCTGACGCATGTTCGCCAATAGCACGACAGCGAAAACAGCGACAGCGACGACCGCGAGCGGAGCCACCGTGGCGGCGGGGCGATCGGCTACTCCGGTTGCAGCCGAGATCCATGCCAGGGCGGAGATCGCCGCGGCCGCACCGGTATACCGCAATACCGAATTTCGCCACCGAAGGTCGAGCACGCACAAACCCAGCACCGCAAGCGGAATCTCCGGCGTACTGCGTCCCAGTAAGAGCAGGACGACGGTGATGACCAGTCGGACCACGAAATAGATCCCGACCGTCATCGTCAACGACGCGGCCACGGGAAGCGCGGCGCGAGCGACCGCGCCCGCGACCAGCGCGGCCGCAAGCAATACCGGCAGATAGTAGGCCTCCGAGAACTGCGGCACGTCGGTCTCGTATTCGAGTACCGCTGTCATGAGACCGCCCAGCAACAGCGCGGCCAGCATGGCCTCCACCACGCCATACCTGCTCGGCCGCACCCCCGCGATGATGCCGAGAACCATTGCGGCAGAAGCGAAGACAACCAGCATGTGCGGCGCGCTCCACAACACCGCGTCTCGACCGAACGTCGAGTGCCACGCCGCGTCCAGCGGGGCGGCCGCCAGCGTCGCGGCTCCGCCGAGCGCGGCGACCACCAATGGGGCGAAGCGCAGCGCGGAACGGATCGAACGCGTGCTCACGAGCACCCGACCCGCCCAGAACAGCACGACCGCCCCGGCGACAGCGACCGAACCGTACAACCACAGATGGGGCGGGATCATCGCGCTATCCCGGCCCAGATCGGTATGCCACGCATCGTCCCAATACGTCGCCGTCAGGGAAGCGAACCCCGCGATCGCGATGACCGCACCACACCAGGAAGAAAGTCTGAGACTATCGATGCTCATAGTTGAGACGTTCATGTCTCAACTATGATGCGTATATGTCACAGAGTCAAGAGGTAGTGATAGGCAGTGATCTCATCGATGCGACCGAGGCTGCCGTGGGCCGGTGGGGTCTGGGCGAGCTGACCTTGGAGCGAGTGGCGTCCGAGGCGGGCATGTCGCGAGCGACGATTTATCGGCGAGGCGTGACGCGCGAGGACCTGGTGGCTGCATTGACCTCCCGCGCCGCCGACACCTTCCGCGACGAGATCTGGCCCGCCCTCACAAGTTCCGGGACGGCGGCCCAGCGGCTTCGAGCCGCGCTGGAGGCGATGTGCAGGACTGCCGACAAACATCTACCCGTGCTCGCCGGAATGTTCCTCGCACACGGCGAGGTCTTTCACAAACCCGGCCCGGACGCGCTCGTCGTGGATGTTTTCGCCGAACCCTTCGAACGACTACTGCGTGACGGCGTCGCCGACGGAAGCCTGCGCGACGTGCCACCGACCACCACGGCGACCGTGCTGTTCAACACGGTCGGCTGGGGCTACATCCACCTGCGAGCCGGACACGACTGGGATCCCGCAACCGCACGTCGGGCAGTACTCGATCTGGTCTTGACGGGCCTGTTACCAGGAACTACCGAAGCGGCGGCTGCGGCAACCGAAAGGCCATGACGTCGACGGGAAGCTGAGACGGACAACTACACCCGCGCACGGTACGACGATCGGGAAGCGCGATCCGCGAGGAAGGGCCGCGCGACCCGATCGCCGGCGCCACTACTGACGGCGCCCCGTGCTGCGGGCAGTGCAGCACAAGCTTTCGACGCAACGGTCGATCCCGGCCTCGCACGAATGCACGTCGAGCTCAGCCCGGTTTCGCCCGCCGCAGCGCCACAATCTGCGGCGCTGCGTTCCTCCTGGAGTGGGCGCTCAGGCGGACTCGGCCCCCTGCGCCACCGGCTGCGGCTGCGACTGGTCTCGCGCCGTCTGTTTCTGCGCGGATTTGTCCAGTCGTGCCAGCGCGAACGCCGACACCGCCCCGATGGCGATAAGTCCGACCCATACGGCCCAATCCATGCCGGCCGCGCGCGCCGCGCCGACTACGACACCGGTGGCGAGGTTGCCGACGAGAATGCCCACCCCGACCACGGTGTTGTAGAAGCCGTAATGCGTGGCGACGAGTTTGCCGCCCGACAGCGAGACGACGGTGTCCATTTCGAACGGGAACACCGCGGCCGTGCCGATCGCGAGAACGGCGGCCGAAAGCAGGAGCACCACAACGGCTGTCACGGTGCCGAAGTGCTGCGGGCCTGGCACGAGCACCAGTGGCACGAAGGCGATCGCGAGGATGCTCAGTCCGACGACCAGGCTGCGCCCGGTCCCCCAGCGGGCGCGGAACCAGGCGGTGATCCGCAATTGCCCGGCCACCGCGACGACACCAGACACCACGAACAACGCCGATGTCACGGTCTCGGCCCGAGGCTTATCGATGTATTCGGCCTGCAGTGGCAGTGCCAGATACATCTGGAACGACAGCACATACGAGCCGATCATGGCGACCGCGAACGCGAGGAACCGGCGGTTCGCGACCACGGTTCGCCAGTCGTCGAGCACCGAGGTGCGTTCGGCAGGTGCGCTCGCCTGGCGGGTCGGCAGCGCGAATAGTTGGGCAATCGTCAGCACCGCGAACACCGCGGCGGCCACGCCCGCGGCCATCCGGAAATCCAACGCCATCAACGCGAGCCCGACGAGCGGGCCGGCCAGGATTCCCGCCTGGTAGAAGATGTTGAACACCGCGAACGCTTCGAGGCGACGTTCACCCGTATCGGCCGCCAGATAGGCGCGCACGGCAGGGTTGAACAGTGCGCCGGCGAAACCCGTTGCGGCCGAGGCGATCAGCAACAGTGGGAGCGAGGTGGCGAACATCAGCATGCCGAAGCCGACTGTGCGCAGTAGACATCCGGCCACGATCAGTGGCTTGTAGCCGAGTCGGTCGGCCAGGGTGCCTCCGACCAGGAACATCCCCTGCTGGGAGAAGTTCCGCACACCCAGGACGAGCCCGACTGCCCAGGCCGCCAGACCGAGCGGTCCGGCGAGGTAGCCGGCCAGGTACGGCATCAGCATGTAGAAGCCGAGGTTGATGCCGAACTGGTTGATCATCAGCAGACGCGCGGCCATATCGAAGCTGCGGAACTGTTTGATCACGGTCACGACGCCGACTCCAGGTCGATGCCCAACGTGCGGGGGTCGATGACGGTGGTGCAGCGGGTCCACGAGGTGACCACCCGCTCGGTCGGATGAGCCACCACTTCCGGTTCGATCGGCGGATCGGCGTCGAACAACCCGTTCTCCTCGCAATAGGCGTCGTTGTAGACGGTGTCGAAATAGCGGTGCGGGCCATCGGGGAACACGGCCGCAATCCGGGTCCCGGCGTTGTGGACTCGGGCCGCCCAACCGGCGACCAGCCCCACCGCCCCGACACTCCACCCGCCGCTGGCGTGGTGGGTGGCGGCCAGGGTACGACATGCCCACACCGCCTCCGAGGGCGCCACCCAGTGGATCTCGTCGAACGCGTCGTAGTCGACGTTGCGGGGATGAATGCTCGAACCCAGGCCGCGCATCAGGCGGGGCCCGGCGGGTTGCCCGAAGATCGTCGAGGACACCGTATCCACGCCGATCAGCTTCAGCCGGGGATTGAACTTGCGCAGAACCCGCGCGACGCCCGCCGAATGTCCGCCGGTGCCGACGGCGCACACCAGCACATCGATGCGGTCCAATTGCTGGACGAGCTCGAGTGCGAGGGATTCGTAACCATCGACGTTGTCGGGGTTGCTGTATTGGTCCGGGCACCACGCGTCGGGCTCAGCAGCCATCAGTTCGGCGACACGGTCGCGCCGGGCCTGCTGCCAACCACCGGTCGGGTGCGCCTCGGTGACCAGGTCCACCCGGGCACCGTAGGCGGAGAGCAGCCGCACGACCATCGGCTCCATCCCCGGATCGGTCACCACGGTCACCGGATGACCGTGCACCATCCCTGCCAGGGCCAACCCCAAACCCAAGGTGCCACTCGATGATTCGATGATCCGCGCACCCGGGACGAGGTCACCGCGTTGTTCGGCACGACGCACCATGTGCAGAGCCGGTCGATCCTTCATCCCTCCCGGATTGGCGCCTTCCAGCTTGGCCCAGAATCCTCGGCCGGCCGGAGCCAGTGGCTCACCGACCCACAACACCGGGGTATTTCCGACCAGACCTCGCGGCATGACCGCCGGTGTCGGCGCCTCGGTTGTCGAGACATCTTCCGGTGCCTCGAGCACAATTTTGTCCATGACTGTCGCTTTCGGTATCGGTCCGCCCGAATGGGCGGTGCAGCGTGAGCGGGCAGCGGACACCGGCCGATGACAGTGGCCATCGACCTGTCGCTAGCCGATCAGCGGCGATCGATACACAAACGAGTCAGAATTCCGCGCCCGGTCAGGGCAGTCGGGGTAGGCAGCGGCGGGCCACGCACCGCCAGCGCAATCGAACCCGCCACCGAGATCGCCGCCAACGCGACCATCGCGAGGAACAACACCAGGCCCAAGAGCATCGTCTTCTGCGGATTCGCCGGCAGCGCCGACTTCAGAACGCAGTGAGCCGCATGCGAGCAGCAATCGTCTCCGGGCACGTGAAGGCCGAGGTCGAGATGCCCCACCGCACTCGCGGCCGATACCACGTCGCCCGAGGTCATCGTCGGGTGCACATGAGTGTCGCCACCGGGTCGCACGCAGTCGAAATGCAAGGCCACGAGCACAAGGAGGGCGACGAGCGCCAGCGCGGGGACGCCAAAGCGGAGGCGACTGATCAGGCTCACTGCGGAGCCACCGAGATCGATCCGGCATCCGCGTGCGTGAATGGCGAGAATCGGACGGTCAAGCGCGGCGACATGGAGGCAGTTCCGTTAGGCAACAGCGCGCGATAGTTCGGACCGCAGCTCATGAGCCGAACCTCCCTACGTCGAAATGCGTTGCATCGGAATATCTTTCGGGTGATGCCATCGCGACACACGATACGCGATCGACATCCGCTGGCAACAATCTACTATCTCCGTACGGACTTAGTTGATCGTACGTGAGGAAGACCACGAATACCGAGGATGACACCCCGCCATCCGCCGAACGGTCGTCGCCCACCCTACCGGAGGGTACCCCGGGGGGGTTAATTGACATTGGGTATTTCCGGATTTATCGGACACGAAATAGGGCGGTAACCCCGGGGTTCACCGCCGGCGCCCCAGTGGCCACAAGACCGATTCCGGAGGCTCACGCCACGGCCACTCGCCACCTAGCGACGCCCCGCCGGGTCGCAGATCGATAGGGTCATTACGCCTACCCACCGAACTGACCAGCACGCACCCGAACCTGGACAGCAACGGTCGGAGCGATCTTGCGGGCAACGTCGTCGACCTGCTACTACTATCTATGTACGTATTACATAGAAAGCTCGTGCTGGTTCGATCGCGGCACGGGACGCCGATGCCTGACGGCGTTCGCGGTCGGCGGGACGGACGCTGATCCTCATCCAGCCCCGTCTCGCCGCCGCACCCACGACCGATCGATCGGAGAACGATTTCCCTACCGACCTGGTGGCCTAGGCTCGAACCAGGCAGGAGGGACGACAAGTGCAGCAACTCGGCGATCTGGAAGCGGCCGTCATGGACGTGATCTGGCGTACCGACGAACCGGTCCGCGTGCGGGAGGTACTGGCCGGGCTCGGAGACGAGCGGCCGCTGGCGTACACGACGGTGATGACGGTGATGGACAACTTGCACCGCAAGGGCTGGCTACAGCGCGAGCGCAGGGGCAGGGCCTACTGGTACGTGCCCACCCGCACTCGCGCCGAGGCCGCCGCCGATGAGCTACGCGCAGTCCTCGACGCAGCCGATGATCCCGACGGGGTGTTGTTGCAGTTCATGCGGGGGGTCTCCGAAGCGGAATCGAAAGCGTTGCGGCGAGGCCTGCGCGCGCGGGGCCGACGCGGGTGATCACCGGGGTGGTCGGATTGGCGGGCGCGGTAGTCATTGCGTTCGGCGCTCCCCCGGCGCTTCGGGTCATGCTGCGGCGGACGGATCCGCGGCTCGTTCTCATGGCGTGGGCGTCACTGCTCAGCGCGAGCGCGGCGCTGCTGATGGCACCGCTGTTCATTAGCCTGGCACCGCGTCACGGCGGTCCTGCCGCACTGATGTCCTGGGCGCACCGCTGCTTGCCCGGAGCGCATGACGCCGTCCCCGCCCGGCTCGTAGCCGCGATCGGGATCGTCGGTGTCGCCGTGTCGGTCACGGCCGCAATTCGATTCGCGCTGCGCTGGCGAGCGGTGTCTCGGCAACGAAGTATTGCGCTCGACAAACACCGGAATCTGTCTCGCATCCTGCACGGAACCGTCGATCTCCCTGTGCTGTGGCTACCGTCGCCCGCACCGTTCGCCTACAGTTTGGCCGGTCGACCGGCGATGATCGTCGCCGGTCAAGGCTTGACGGCGCGGCTGGATCCGGCCGCGGTGGGCGCCGTGCTGGCGCATGAGCACGCGCATGTGCGTGGCCGCCATCACCTGCTGGTCACGGTCGCCGAGGCTGTCGCCTACGCCGTGCCCTGGCTGCCGGTCGCGCGGTGTTCACCGGAACTGGTCCGTGCACTGGTCGAGCTCGACGCCGATGGACACGCGGCCGAAATGTTCGGATCCGCTGCTGTCCATCGCGCATTGACCCGCCTGGGCGATGTCCCGGCTCCCACATCCGTGCTGGCGATTGCCGAGGATTGTGTCGAATTGCGGCTCGCCCGCCTCGCCGAGGCGGGCGCCCGCAACCGAATTCACCCGCGCAGAGCGGCGGCTGCCGCCCTTGCAGCGCCCGCCCTGCCGGTCCTGCTGCTCGTGGCCACCTTCGTGGTGACGTCATGCGGCGAATAGCTGCTCGACTGTTCTGACCTGCCGGTCACGGTACTGCGAGCGGTCCGGTCATCGCATCCATGATGGGGCCGGCGAGGATTCCCACCGCTATCGATGCGGTCGCTGCCGCGTATGCCACCCACGTGTTGATCGGTTCCGGTGCGGTGCCCTGCCTGGCTCCGCTCAGGGTCGGCACGATCCAGCGCAGATAGTAGAAGACGCTCGCGACGGCGTTGGCGACCGCGACGACCACGAGCCACCCGTATCCGGCGTCGAATGCGGCGGTGAATACGCTCAACTTCCCGACGAAGACGCCGGTGGGCGGGGTGCCGATCAACCCGAGCAGACAGACGATCAACGCCACGATCACACTGGGATGCCGCCGCAACTTTCCGGTGTAGTCGTCGATCGTGCGCAGGGCGGGCATCGCGCATACCACGGCGAAAGCGCCGAGATTGGTTACCGCGTAGGCCGCCAGATAGATCAGTACGGCAGGTAGTGCGAGGTCGCTGCGGTCCAGTGCGACGACGCCGACGAGCAGGTAGCCGATCTGGCTGATCGTCGAATAGCCGAGCAGCCGCCGCACATCGGTTTGGAAGAAGGCCGCAAAGTTTCCGAGAACCATTGTGGCCGTGGCGATTATCGCGACCAGCAGGCGCCAGTTCAGTCCGCTCGGTTCCAGCACCATGGCAGCGAGGCGGTAGATCGCCACGACCGCGCCGAGTTTGGGCACGGTGGTGACCAGCGCCGCGACCGGTGCCCGGGTGCCCGCGACGACATCGGGGATCCAGAAATGTGCCGGCACCGCTCCCGCCTTGAACAACAGGCCACCGAGCACCGCGACCGCACCCACCACGAGCGCAGCCTGCGGCGCCCCGTGCGCACTAGACCCCAACGCCGGATACGCGGTGGCACCGCCCGCGCCGTAAACGATCGCCGCGCCGAACACCATGGTCGTCCCGAACAGCGCTCCCAACAGGTAATACTTCAGCGCCGCTTCGGTTCCCAGCCCGTCCTTGCCGAACCCGACGAGTGCGTAGAGGGGGACGCTCGCCAGCAGATAGGCCACGATCAATACCAGCAAGTCTTCGGCACCCGCGAGCAGGATCGCCCCGAGACCACTCAGGACGAGCAAGACGACGAACTCGGATTCTCTTGCCGCCCTGCGCGTTTCCGGCGCAGACATGGCCAGCAGCACCAGCAGCGAACTGGCTACGACCAACCGCACGGTATTGGTGGCCGCGTCGATGCCGTAGCTGCCGTCGAACACGGTGCGCGCCGGATCGCTCCACACCGGTACCGTGGTCGCGACGACGCCCACCGCACCCGCCGCGGCGATTACGCGCACGACCCATTGTCGTCGGCGCGGCAGGAACGAGCCGAGCAGCAAACCGGCGACCGCGGCGATGGCCAATGTCGCCTCCGGCGCCAGCGCGAGCAGATCCCGGACCATCATGTCCTCGGACATGGGCCCCATCTCTCCCATCTCAGCGCACCACCAACCGGCCGAGGGATGTCGCGGCCGGTTCGATGACATCGAGCAGGAAACGCGGCACGATGCCGATCACCAGCGACGCGCCCATCAAGGGAATGATCGACACCGCTTCTGGCGCAGTAAAATCGGCGAAGGGCTCGTCCCGCGATTCGCCGAGCGCCAGGCGTTGATAGGCCCGCAGCAGCAAGGCAGCGGTGATCAGAATTCCGAGGAACGCCAGCGCGGTGTACACCGGTGCGGGACCGAAGGATCCGGTGAAGATCTGGAATTCGGCGATGAACCCGGAGAAGCCGGGCAGTCCGAGCGAGGCGAACATGGCCGCGGCCATTGTGGCCGCGAATATCGGTGCCTGCCCGGCCAATCCGCCGTAGGCGTCGAGATCGTAGGTGTGGCGGCGCTCGTAGAGCACTCCGGCCAGCAGGAACAGGGCGCCGGTGATCAGGCCGTGGCTGACCATCTGGGTGACCGCACCGGTCACCGCGAGGGTGCGCGCTTGCTCACTGTTGTGCGCGATCAGTCCGGCCGCACCGACCGCCAGCACGATATAGCCCATGTGGTTGACCGAAGTGTAGGCGATCATGCGCTTGAAGTTGTTCTGCGCCAACGCGACCAGCGCACCGTAGAGCACGCTAATCACCCCGATGATCACGATCACCAGCGCATACCGTCGCCACGCATCGGGCAGCATCGGCATCGCAATCCGCACGAAGCCGTAAGTGCCCAATTTCAGCAGCACACCCGCCAGAATCGCCGAACCGGCCGCCGGTGCCTCGGTGTGCGCGGGCGGCAGCCAGGTATGGAACGGCACGGTCGGCGTCTTGACCGCCAAACCCACCACGATTGCCACCAGCGCGACCGTTCCGCGAGCAACGTTGCCGGCCAAAGGATTCGCCGCGGTCAACTCGACAATATCGAAGGTGTGCGGGTCCGCTGCCAGATACAGCACGATGAAGCCGACGAGCAGTGCCAGCGAGCCGATGAATGTGTACAGGAAAAACTGCAGTGCCGCCCGGCGCGCCTGCGTGTGTCCCCATCCGTTGATCACGAAGTACATCCCGACGATCGACAGATCGAAGAAAACGAAGAACAACACCAGATCCAGCGAGACGAAAACGCCCAGACAGACCGATTCCAGGAACAGGAACAACGCCGCGTACCACCGGACCCGCCGTGTTTCGCGCAGTGAATAGATCGCGCACGCCAGAAACAGCACCGTGGTCAACGCCAGCAACGGCAGGCTGAGCCCGTCGACGCCGACGTGATATCCGGCCCGCAGACTCGGAATCCAATCCACCCGTGCCTCGTCCGCGAACCCGCCGGCCGCGGGCGGATTGCGCCGATACCGCAGCCAGAGCGCGACGACCAGCGCCACTTCCACCGCGCTGCCGCCGATCCACAGCCACAGGGCGCCGCGGTCACCGATCCGCGGCAGGGCGACAACGGCGACCGCGACCAGCAGCGGCAGGAAGACTAGAACGCTGAGCACGCTCACCTCACCTTTCGGGGTCGCGCATTTGTCGCGACTGTGTGGATACCGGTGCTCACAGCACCACCATCAAGATCGCGGCCAGCACGACCAATCCGACCACGGCCTGGGCGTAATATTGATGAACCAGGCCGGTTTCCGGCCGCCGGGCCCATCGGCCCAGATCCCGTGCACCACTGGCGATCCCGTGAACAGCCCGCTCGACCGTCGACTCGACGCGGCGATCGAGCATTCGCGCGGTCGCTGTCGTCGCGGTGGCGCAGGCGTGCACGGCCTGGGCCAGCACGCGGTCGTCGAACCGGGCCAGTCCCCGCGCCACCGCGAATACGGGCGAGATAACGAACCGTTGTAGACCTCGCTCCAACCCGAGCCAATCCGCCAGAAAGGCAGGCGCAGGCAAATCGCCACGCCGCCGAAGCAGCAATGCCACGGCAGCGACCATCAGGACCGAAATCCCGCCGGACACCGACAGTTCCCATACCGGGATGACAGGTGAGCCCTCTGGTGCGACCACTGCGGCGAAACGATCACGCACTGCCGGCACCATCGCGCTCCCTCCGGCCAGCGCTGCCGCCGCCAGCACGACCAGCGCCAGCCGTTGTGTTATCCGCACTCGCCTGGTACCTGGTTCCTCCCTATCCCAGCGACTTTCGGTATCGCCGGCGCGAGACGACCACACCAGCACCAGCGCTCGCCCGGCATACACCGCGCCGAGCACCGCTGCGACGTACCCGACGAGATAGAGCGCGGTCGACGACTCTCGGGCCGCCGCGAGAACCGCATCCTTGGACGGCCACAGTGCAAACGGGGGCACTCCCGCCAAGCTGAGTGCGCCGGCGGTAAAGCACAGTCCCACAACGGGATAGGTTCGTGCCGAACCACGCAGACCGGTGAGATCCTTGGTGCCCAATGCGGTCAGCCACGCGCCCGCGCAGAGGAACAGCAGACTCTTCGTCACCGCATGCGCCACCAGATGCCCGGACCCGGCCGCCACTCCCCCGGCACCCGCTGCGAGCACCATCAACCCGACCTGCGCACAGGTCGACGCGGCCAGCAGCTGTTTGAGGTCGCGCTGACAGACCGCCACCGCACCGAGTGCCACGGCGGTGAGCGCACCCACCCACGCGACCACCGGACCTGCCCAGTCGGTCGCGGCCAGCAGCGGATGCAGACGCAATAACAGATACGCGCCGGCCGCGACCATCGTGGCCGAATGCAGCAGCGCCGAAACAGGACTGGGACCGGCCATCGCACGCGACAACCAGAAGCTGAACGGCAACTGCGCCGACTTCCCCAGGGCCGCAAGCACAATCCCAGCAGTGGCCGCATCACGCCATCCGGCGGGTAGGGCAGGCATAGAACCGAGTTGGAGCGCGCCCGCCCCACCGGCCAAGGTGGCACCGGCGGCCAGATACATGCCGAGATCTCCGGTGCGGGTGGTTAGAAAGGCCACGAGGCCAGAGGAGGCCCGATAGTTGTCCTGCCAATGGAATCCGATCAGCGCATACGATGCCGCGCCCATCAGTTCCCACGCCATCAGCAGGGCGGGCAGGGTTTGCGCGGTCACGGTGGTCAGCATTGCGGCGGCGAACAGCAGCATCAGCCCGAAGAACCGCGCCCGCGGTTCGTCGGGCGCCAAATCTCCTGCGACGAACAGCAATACGGCAGTCACGATCGCGGCGACGGTCACGATCATCACCGCGGACAGGCCGTCCACCGCCAGATCGAAGGAAATGCCCGACAGCATCGGGAGCGAACTACTCGGGCGCGCAATGGCATTCACGACGGCGAGCGTCGTCGCGGCGACAGCCGTCAGGACACCTGCCCCCGCAGCCCATCGATCCGCACGTCGCCCGCACACGGCAAGTGCCGCTCCCACCAGCGCCGGTAACGCGATCATCGACCACAGCACGGTCAGCCCTTCAGGTCCGCGGCCGCGTCGACCATATCGACATCACGAGCCCGGAAGATCGCGGTGGTCACGGCGAATCCGGCCGCCATCTCCACCGCCATCGCGGTCACCGCCACCACCACGAGGACCTGTGCGTCCGCCGAGGGCCACACGAAATACCAGAACGCCACCGCCGCCACGATGACCGCGTTGATCATCAGCTCGAGCCCCATCATGACCATCACGATCGACTGCTGCGACAGCACACCGAACAGGCCGACACTGAACAACGCCGCGGCGAGAACGAGGTATTCGGGCAGATTCATCGGCCGACACCCCCCTCGACGGGGTCATCCGGTGTTCGTCGACTCAGGTCGTCGCCGTAACGGTCGTAGCGGCCACGGTGGGTCGCCAGCACGACTGTCGCGACGATGGTGGCGAACAGCACCAGCCCGACGATGATCATCACCAGCATCTTCGGCCCCATGAGGGCTTCACCGAGGGCCCGCGTGGGATCGGCCGACCGGGCGGCAGTGCGCTCGGGCCAATCCACGAAAAAGGCGATACCGGCCAGGGCGGCGAACACCGCCGCCGAGATGCCAAGAGCGGCTTTCTGGTTGTGCACCATCGTCATCGGCATCAGACCGGCCGGATTCATCATGTACATCACCATGAAGACCACCATGATGACCATCTCCATGATCATCATCAGCGCGACCAGCACTCCGAGATAGTCGAGGTCGACGAGGAATACGGTGCCCGCGACGAACAGGAACGACACCAGCAGCGCGAACGTCGCGCGGGCCATCGAATCGACCCGGAACACCGCGATCCCGGAGGCCACGGCGCCCGCCGCGCATATCCAGAACAGCACCTGCTGCCACATTGCCGCACCTCCCTTTCAGCGGATGACCACGATCGAAACCACCAGCGCCTGCAGCAATGTGAGCGGCAACAGGGCCACCCAGGCGACTTCCATGTAGCGCGACATCCGGACCGTCGGCCACCGGTGTCCCAGCCACATCAGCACACCCAGCACCGCCACGGTCTTGATCGACACCCACAGCCACGACGGAAGCAACGGACCCGACCCACCGCCGAGAAACAACGGCACCGCCATCGCCGCGGCAGCCACGAACAACACCCGGCGTCCGGCAACCAGCAGCAGCCGATCGATCCCGGACAACTCAGCCAGCACACCGCCGGAAATATCACGCCCGGTCGCAGCATCGAACGGCCTGCTGAACGACATCGCCGGAACCGACAGCAGATACACGATGAAAGCGACCGGCATGATGACGACGAACCAACGGTCCTGTTGTGCGGCAACAATATCGGTGACCCGCAGCGATCCGGCTCCGATCGCGGCGCACGTCAACGCGAACATATGCGGCAACTCATACGCCAGCCCCTGCGCCACGAAGCGATAGCCCCCGACGAGCGAGAACGCCGAGTTCGCGCCCCAGCCGGCCAGCCACACCGCGGCCCAGGCCACGACCTCCAGCGTGTTGAACCACACCAGCGACACCGAATTGTCCAGCACCACAACATCACCCAGCGGAACCAAGGCCGCCGCAGCCATCCCGGCGATCAGCAGGACGAGGCCGGAGCTGCGCCACAGCAGAGTGTCGGCGCCCACGATGCGCCGACGCTGCTGCACAATCAGCAGCGCGGTCGAGCGCAGCGGGCCCAGGGCTGCGTCGACAGGTGCTCCGGCGGCCCTCGCCCGCCACGCGGCATCCACCATCGCGAAGCCTGTCGCTACCACGGCGACGATCACCGGTAGCAACACCGCCAACCACGAAGGGGCCGACTCAACCATGCACTGCTCCCGTCGAATTCGACGACCAGGCCAGCAACTCCACATCCGGGGCGAGGCTTGCGACGATCAGGCGCGCTTCCGCCAGTTCCGCACCACGCAGCAGATCCGGCAAGCTGTCGACGATCCATCGCGCACACGCGACACGCTCCGCCACGTATTCGCCTGGCTTCAAAGCAGTTTCGCCGTCCGAATCGGCGTCCACGATGTCGTGAATCCACCGCAGCAGCCGAGAATGAGCGTCGCCGGCGATTTCGGTGGGAACCTCCGGCCCCTCGGCGATATGCCCGACCCGACGCAGCGACCACCGAAGCATCGACGATACCGTAACCTGCCGCGCCCAGCGATTCAGCCGGGCCGGAAAATCTTCTGGTGCATCCTCGATCAGCAGCTCGTCACGAAGTCGACAGGCGACAGTGGCTTTATCGTCCCAGCCGGCCACCGCCAGCAGCGCGGCCGCAGCATCCAAACGCCGTGCTGCCGAGTATCTTTCACCATCACCCACGGTCACTGGCTCACCTGCAGATGCGCGCAGCCACGGACGAACCCAAAACGGGTCGGCATGGGCGGGCGGATCGAGCAGCGACACGACCACCTCATCGATGACGTCGCCCTGCATCGTCGTGGTGAGCGCCAATCCGGCCGGCCAGAACACCGAAACCGGCCCCAGTGGCAGCGTCAGCACATCCAGCATCAGCCCGTCACGGTCGGGCGCACGATCGGCCATCACGAGCCCGCCGGGTAGTTCCATCCCCATGTCGTGTCCGTGATGTCCGTGCCCACCGTGACCCCCGTGCCCACCGTTATCCCCGTGCGCACTGTGGTGGTCGTGTCCGCCGTGATGCTCGTGCCCATCGCAGTGCTCGTTGTCACTTCCCCCGTGCTCCATTCCCATATGGCTTGCCGACTCACCACCATGACTCATGCGATCGGCATGGTCAGGGCCGTGGGCATTGTGATGAGGTGCACCGCTCGCGTCCGGATCCTCGTGGCCGGCATCTCCATGGGCAGCCGGGCGCGGCCCGTGATCAGCGCCGGAGTGGCCGTGCACGCGGCCTTCTCCTGCCTGGCCCATGTCGCGATCATGCGATCGGTTGTCGTGCGGGTTGCCGCCAGGATTTACCCAATCGTCATCGCTACTCGCGGCTGCTGAGTCATCCCGCGGCGCTTCAGCTTCGGCGTCCATGGACGACGGTGCAGTATGGTGGTGCTGCTCGGTATGCTGGGAGTGGGTCTCATCACCCAGGCCGGGCACATCAGGTGGCATTCCGTGTTCGTGTGCCATGTGCTCGTGATGGCCAGAGTCGCCGTCATGGCCGGAAGCAGAACTGGTGCCGTAGTAGTGCCCGCCCGCCTCATCCGAATCCTCATGGCCGGCAGGGTGGCGCGCGGACTCGTGATCGCCATGGGCTGGGCTCGCCCCACCGCCGGCGCCCCCGTGTCCGTGGTGGCTCGAAACGTGGAGTTCGGCATCGGCGTTCGCTTGTCCTGAGTCGGTCGACCGCATTCGGCGCACCGCAGCCGTCAGTTTCGCCTCGACGTCATCGCCTTCTGCGATGTCTACCCGCGCGTGCGGTTCGGGCACGGTGGCCATCAGTCGCAGGAGGTAAGCCTCGAAATCCGCTGCGGCCGTTCCCGCGACGATCACCAGGTTGGCCGCCGCGGGGTTTTGCGCTGCGCGCCAGCCGTTCTCGCGGACGACCCGCTCGACGGCGAGCCGAGCTCCGGTCCCGCCCGGCACCGTCACGATCAGCGGCACAATCGCCGCCCGCTTCCGCAGCCACGCACTCAGACCCATCGCAGCGCACCCTCTCGCCACGCGTAGAGGACTCCGATCATGAGCACGGCAAGGAATCCGAACATCTCGATCACCGCGGTGGCGCCGATGTCGGCGACGACGACAGCCCACGGATACATAAATGCCATCTCCATGTCGAAAGCCAGGAAGACCATCGTGATCGCATACCAGCGAACGTGATAGCGCGAGACCGCGTGCTCGACGGGGGCCGCTCCGGAGAGGAACGGCTTGATCTCGGTCGCGATCGGCACGGTCCGGCACACGCGTGCCGCGGCGTGGATAACCGCGATCGAAGCACCCATGACACCCAGCAACACCAGCAGATTCACCACGACGACCACCTCCTCCCTTGCCTCGCGGCGACGATGCTGTCTCGCCACGTCTTTCGGTGGCACAACGCACCATCGGACCATATACGGCTACCCGGTAGTGGTAAATACCAGAGAACCCGCCGCTTGATGACCAGCAAAGCTACCTCTCGGCAATCCAAATTCCGGTCCACTACCCGCCCCGTAAACTACTATGTTGGATAGTAAGAAAGGGTTGCGCCGCGCCGTCGCCCAGCAGCGAGAAGTCGAGGAGTGCCCATGTCCGGTCCGCGTTATCGGCTATTTGCCGCCGCAGCCCTCGCCCTGGTCTCCGCCCTCACTATTTCGGCATGTTCGTCCTCCTCCCAGTCGAGCGGCGGCGGATCGGCGGCCACACCCGCACCCGCAGCCATTTCGATCACCCCCGGCCAGGGCACCCGAGACGTCGATCCCTCGGCTCGGGTCCAGGTGAGCACGAGCGACGGGGTGCTGTCGTCGGTGACCATGACGAACGAGCAGGGCAAGGCCATCGACGGGATCATGACGCCGGACAAGACCGAATGGAAACCGGCCGTTCCGCTCGGCTACGGACGGACCTACACCGTGCGCGCGGAAGGGATCAGTGTCGCCGGACCCACGGGACCGGTCACATCGTCGTTCTCTACGCTCACCCCGCGCAATCAGACGACGGTGTACCTCACCACGACCGGCGGCCAGCCTCTGGCCGACGGCGGGACCTACGGCGTCGGCACCGTGATCGTCGCACACTTCGACGAGGACATTCCCGACCGCGCGGCCGCGGAGAAGCGGCTGACTGTCACCACAGATCCGGCCGTCGACGGCGCCTGGTACTGGGTCGACAACCGCAACGCGCACTGGCGTCCGCGCGAGTACTACCGGCCCGGCACCAAGGTGACCGTCTCGGCGAGGATCTACGGCGCGGAGCTGGGCCAGGGCCTGTTCGGGCAGGAAGACAGCTCCACGACGTTCACCATCGGCCCGTCGCACGTCTCCATCGCCGACGACAACACCAAGCAGGTGCAGGTGTTCGAGAACGGGCAACTGGTGCGCACCATGCCCACCTCCATGGGCATGGGGGGCAGTGAGGTCATCGCCGGCAAGACGATCACGTTCTGGACCCAGCCCGGGGTCTACACCGTGATGGGCAAGGCCAACCCCGTCATCATGGACTCCTCCACCTACGGACTGCCGGTGAATTCGCGACTAGGCTACAAGGAAGCCATCAACTGGGCCACTCAGATCAGCACCGATGGCATCTACCTGCACCAACTCGACTCCACCGTGTGGGCGCAAGGCAATACCGACACCTCACACGGCTGCCTGAATCTGAATCTCGACAACGCGCAGTGGTTCTACAACTTCTCCATACCCGGCGATGTCGTCGAAATCCGCAATACGGGCGGCGCACCCCTCGAGGTCTGGCAGAACGGCGACTGGAGCGTGCCGTGGGATCAGTGGCAACAGGGCAGCGCGCTGCGCTGAAGACTAAGCCCGGCGGCGTCTCACCGCGTCGCAGCCGCCGGAACTCCACACGATCGCTCCCCGCGCAGGCGCCGCACCAACGCCCAGCCGAGCAAGGCCAGCGACCCTACCGCGAGTATCGGCTGCACCGGCGCCCACAACGTCAACGCTCCACTGACGCCGATAATGGCGACCACGAGCTTGTTACATACCGGGCACCCCACGGCAAACGCGGACAACAGATTCGCCCACGCCCCTGCCGTGGGAGCCTTGGCCGACAGCGGACTGCGCACGTACGTCGCCATGATCAGGCCACTGAGGATCGCCGTCGCGAGCCACACCGGGTAGTTCCACCACAGCACCGGCGTCATCCGGGTATAGAACGGCGTCGATATCACCCCGGTCGGAACGCCCACGACCACGGCCGCGAGTACCGCAACCCCGAGCGCTACTACCCAGCGCCGCAACTTCCACTGAGAGATCGTCACAGATCAGCACCCCTTCTCGGACGCTTGCCGAATGTCCTCAGCAAATTACTAACTCGAATAGTAGTTCAGGGCTTGGCGGCCATCGACAAGCCATGTACCTTCTACGTACGTAGGTAGATAGTAGATAGACCGCCCCGCTCGTGGATCGTGTTACGCCACAACACTTGCGCGGCCCGCAACCTGCCGTTCCCGGCAGAAAGGATCGATCCGACCATGACGAAGCGTTCCGCCAACCGCCGCCGTCTCGCCACCGTGCTCGCACTCGCCACCGCGGCCCCGCTGGGCGCCGCCGTACTTTTCGCGGGCACCGCCTCGGCCGCCCCTGCTGCGGGTCCGGGTTCGGCACTGCAAGACATCAAGGGCCACCGCCACGGGCATGGGCATGGACACGGCCATGGCCACGGTCACGGCCGGAATGGACAGGGCTGGAACGGCTTCCGGCTGCCCGGTAGCGGCAGCGCTCTGTAGTTCGCGAAGCAGCCCGACGGTTCGGCCGCGTGGACACGGCCGAGCCGTCAGCCCAAAGCTCAGGCCGTAGTTCCGCAGCTACTCCACCCGCTGAAAGGCAGCGCAATGAATACCGGCGTCTCACAAGAACCTTCGAAGATCCGCCCGAAGCGATCGATCCTCAGACTCGGCGTAGCGGTAGCTGCATCGGCCCTCGCCGTGTCGGTCCCGATGGCGCCCGCACTCGCCGCCCCTGACGCCACACCGCAAGCCGAGCGTGCGAGCTATCCCCTGTCGATGCCGCCGACCCCGTACATCCCACCAGCCCCGCACGCACCGGCTCCGCCGCACCGCGCCATCCCGGGCCCTGGCCGACCGAGTTTTCCGAACTACGACCGGCACCCCAACACGCCCGCGCCCCATCGGAGTCTGCCTCCGACGGGTAGTGCGTGGTGACCCCGGCGTAGGGCCAGGACTGTGGCACATTCGAGCTGCGAACTCGCGCGCCATTCAAGAACACAGGTAGCGAATAGCTACTATGTTGGGCCGTAGATAGCTTGACTAGAGGCCGTAGTCGCACCGACCGACAGTGCACTGTCAGGGGCGCAATGCGACCATGCTCGGCGCACCCGCGCTCGGCAGGCACGGCGCTGCGCTTCAACGGCGTCGCCAGGTATCGCGAGAGATTGGAGCGCAAATCATGAGCGGGGGCTTGGTGGTCGTATCGCCACATTTCGATGATGCGGCGCTCTCGGTCGGCGCGCTCATCGCCCGGTCGGCCGCAGCAGGCGATCCTGTTCGGGTGCTGACGGTCTACACGGAACCACCGTCGCGCGCGGAATTGCCCGGCAGGAGCCGGCTCTTCGGCGACTACGCGACCCGGCAGGCCGAAGACGACCGTGCAATGATCCTCCTCGGCGCGGCGTCGCGTCGGCTTGGTTTGCGCGAGCGACTGTTTCGTCAGCCGCCGTTGAAACGAAGCACCGATCTTTTCCGGACCTCCGGTCGACTTTTGGAGTCGGCCGAACTTTTGACTATCGAGCGATGCATAGTCGAGTTGCTCGAGGACCCCGGTATTCGGATTCTGGCTCCGCTGGGCATCGGCAACCACTACGACCATGTAGAAGTTGCGACCGCGGCGATTCGCGTCGCGGCTGTGCACGCCCCAACGAACCGCATCGAGTTCTACGAAGATTTTCCGGCACTGTCGGAGTTGTGGCGGCGCCGCCATCCGGTCGCGCGCACGTTACCACAGCTGTTGAGGTCAGCCCCCTTATGGGCCAGCCCGGCAGCCGGGATCGTCATGGAAGCGATGTCGGTGCTGTCACGGGGACCCACGTCCCCGGATCTTGCGGGACAGAGCCCGCGCGATGGTGCGCACTGGTCGGCCCGGATCGCTCCAGTAGATGGCTACGAGAAGGTGAAGCTGCGTGCGATTGCCCAGTACCGCACCCAGTTACAAGCATCGGGCGCTGACGAGCATCCGATGGCCAAGCTGATCCGCCGCGCACACCACTGCCGCGGCGGAGAAATCCTGTGGCGGCTCGATCTCGCCCGGACTCCCCCGACGATGCTCCCCTGAAATTGAGCGGACGGTGATGGTCGTCTCGGCGCCTGACGGCTATCTGTCTGGGCGAGTGAATCTACCGTTGACGGGTATCACACGCACGAGCGAAGCGGTGACGCGCCGGAAGTATCGATACGGGCGAGACCGCACCAACATGAGATCCCCAAATCGAGCAAGGAGATCCGGATGCATGCACGATCGCTAGTGTTTCGATGGACGGTGGCCGGACTTGCCGCGGCGAGTGTGGTGGTAGTCGCCGGCTGTAGTGACCGCAGCGGCACCGGCTCCACCACAACAGCCACAACGATGCCGACTACCAGCATGAGCGGCATGGCCCAGTCTTCGTCTCGGCAGGCACCGACTCGTACCGATTTCAACGACGCCGACGTCACCTTCTTGCAGGAAATGTATCCCCATCACGCACAGGCTGTGCAGATGGCCGACCTGGCTCCGGCACGGACGCAGAACCAGCAGATACTCCAACTGGCGACCGAGATCAAGAACGCCCAGCAGCCCGAGATGACTCAGATCCGCTCGCTGCTGCAGCAATTCGGTAAACCGGGCCCGTCGGCCGATACCGGCGGCATGCAGGACATGCCGGGCATGCCGAACATGCCCGGGATGATGTCCACCCAGCAAATGCAGGACCTGCAATCGAAGTCCGGCAGCGACTTCGACCGCACGTTTCTGTCGATGATGATCGAGCATCACACCGGCGCCATCAATATGGCCAAGACTGAGCAGGCCCAGGGCGTCAATCCCGACGCACGCAAACTCGCCGATTCAGTCGTCACCAGCCAGCAGGCAGAAATCGACCGAATGAAGGCCATGTTGGGACAGCGCTGAGCAAGGGTTGGACCGACCGCCTCATGGACTCTTTCTCCTGATCAGCTGCCTGACCCCGGCAACGCCATTTCAGCGGAGATTCAACTCAGGTCTCGGGCCAGTTCCTCGATGGGCCGCATCCCTGTGCCGAACCGCATGATCGCCTCGCGGTGCGCACGAAGTTCGCCATAGGGCAGGTACCGCACTTTCAGGTCGGCAACGCGACTGAAGGCGGGGCGCCTGATCTGCGCTCGAACCTCCTGTTCGCGCGAATCCGGCGCGACGAGGAACAATCCCCGCGCGGCAGCGGGTTCCCCACTGAGCGCGAGATCGAGCATCCGGACGATCCCGGAGTAGATCGAGGTCGTGTGCTCCACCTCGAACGCGGCGGCGACGCTTCCGCGACTGTCGAACCACAGCACATCGATCAATCCGATCGCATCCGCTGCCGGACTCGACGCCAGGGCAACCGGCAGCGCGGCCAGACACCCGTCCCCCAGGCGACCGCCGTCATATTCGCGACCGCGGTCGTTGCTTGCCATCCAGACATCGAATCCGAGGGCACGGCCGAGATCGCGTAGCCAACCCTGAACCTCGGTATGCGACACATCGTCACGCATCGCCCGATCCCGGGCCTTGTCGACAGCGGCGTCCGACCGCACCAGTACCAGATCCGCCTCCCACGCAGCACGGGCATTCGCATCCACACCGGCGCGAGGCGGCGCCACATACCGCCCTTGCCCGAGGTCGAACAACAGTCCGGCGACCGCGCCGAGGTCGTTGGACAACAAATTCCGGTGGGTGGCATTGAGCGCCAACATCCCCTCCCGCATGGCCAGATACTGGTCCCATTTGCCGAGCTTGACCCGTGCGCCGACGAGGGCGTTGTAGCCGTTGACGATCGCGGTATTGAACGGCGCTGCCACTGTGGGATGCAGGAAGTACAGCAGATTCGCGGCGGCGGGCCCGAGCCCTTTGATGTTCTGTCCGGCCAACACCCGGATAGCGGCCAGCACCTGGGCCTCGGTGGTGCAACAGCGGCAGGTTTCCAGCATCCGGGCGAAAGCCAGCTGGTTGTCACGGTTTTCGTAGATATCGGGGATGCGGAGCTTCGGTTTCCACAGAAAGGCATGATCGGCGCCCTTGAACATCTGCCGCTGTTCGGCGATGGACCCGACGACCGTCTCGAGCGACGATCCCTTGTAGGCGACCCCGAACGTGTCGGCCTCGATCTCGCGAACCACCTCCTCGATACCGCGCCGGATGGAACGAAAATTCTTCAGCCTCTCTTCCCAGAGGAACCAGGTGCGATACGTCCCGCCAGGGTCGTCGCGCCACCGCCGAATCAGCGCGGCAACCGCATCGTGGTCGAGATCGAGAACTTTGGACGCCGAAGGCGCCGACGGAGTAAGAGCCACGACATCACATCGCCATCTGCCGGGCATTTGTTAGATGGATGTCGGACAGATCGGGAAGACCACTACCAACGCTGTCCCTCAACGGGTTTCAGCCACTGAGAAATCCCGTGGCTTCGTTCCCCAGATGCCGGCTCATCAAGCTCCCGTAGTGCCCGCGCCGACGCCGGACCAGCAACGTGACGTCCGGTACCAGTGCGGCTGTGCGAGCCGCAATGTCCGACGACAGGAATGGATCTCGTTCGCCTTCAATCAGTAGCAGAGGTGATCCGATGTCCTGCAACCGATTCCGGCAATCGAACGCGACCGGCGCCTCGGCCGTGACGATCCCGTCGGCCAGGCCCTCGCCACGATCGTCCAAGTCCCGTGCCCACATCACGGCGCGCGTGAGGGGAACCGGTGACCGCTGCGCGGTAATCAGCACAATCTACGTAGACAAATAGTAGTTTCGCGGCGCGATGGTTATAGTCGTGGTGTGATCGCCGCCGGGATTCGCGCATGGACTGTTCGAGCAGTCTTTGCCGTTCTCGTTACCCTCGGCTTGCTCGGCTTGGGATCGAGCCATTGCCAGCTGATCAATGCCGCCCGAACCGAATCGACACACACGGATTCGGTTTCTGCGGTCAATGTTCCGGGCAACCGGATTACGGCTTCGCCGGTCAAGATCGGCTACGCCCATGCTACGCATGAACATTCCGACGGCGATAACAAGTTTGCGCCCGGACACTCGACGGTCAAGTCGGTAGCGCCCCGCCCGGAAAGCGCGACCGCCGCGTTGCCCGTGTCGAGCATCACGCCCGCCGATATCGCGCCGCCTCGAACTGCCAGCATGCGCGCTCCACCACGCACCGAGTCGACCAGCTCCCAGGGCCGCGCAATTCTCACTCGATTCTGTATCTCCCGACGCTGACTGACGGGTCAGCGCCAGACCGAGAATCTCGGTCGGTGGCTGCTGCCCTCATCCGTCCCGCTGCCGTGCCCGGCTGCGGCTCACAGAATCGAACCCACATGAATAGGCCTTCCCTCGGCAACCCCCAGCACGTCACCTCCACCATCGGTCGCCCGCAACGCCAGTTTTCCCGAGACTCTCAGGAGTGCCCCACAGTGAGCCAAAATGGCCGTCCTGTTGTTCTGATCGCCGACAAGCTCGCCCAGTCGACCGTCGATGCGCTCGGTGACGGTGTCGAGGTTCGCTGGGTCGACGGCCCCAATCGACCCGAGCTGCTGGCCGCCGTGCCCGAGGCCGACGCGCTGCTGGTCCGTTCGGCCACCACCGTCGACGCCGAGGTGCTCGAGGCCGGTAAGAACCTCAAGATCGTCGCCCGCGCCGGCGTCGGCCTCGACAATGTCGACGTGCCCGCGGCCACCGAGCGCGGTGTCATGGTCGTCAACGCGCCGACCTCCAACATCCACACCGCGGCCGAGCATGCCGTCACCCTGCTGCTGGCCGCCGCCCGCCAGATCCCGGCCGCCGACGCCACCCTGCGCGAGCACACGTGGCAGCGCAGCAAGTTCAATGGTGTCGAGATCTTCGGCAAGACCGTCGGCGTCATCGGCCTGGGCCGTATCGGCCAGCTGTTCGCGCAGCGCCTCGCCGCCTTCGAGACCAAGGTCATCGCCTACGACCCGTACACCTCCCCGGCCCGCGCCGCCCAGCTGGGCATCGAGCTGCTGAGCCTGGACGAGGTGCTCGAGCGCGCCGACTT